>JANMMH010000104.1:0-6450 GCA_031373055.1 Rubrivivax sp.
ATGTACATGTGGTCAAGCTGCACATCGGGGTACATCGCGTGGACTTCGGTGACCACGTCTTTCCAGAACTGGAAGGTCTCCAGCACGTTGGCTTTGTCGACGCTGGTGACCTTGCCACGCCGCTTTCTCGCGGCTTGGAACGCCACATTCGCAATGCGCTCGATTTCCGGGCGGCTGTAGCGCATGGTGTCGAAGGCTTCTTCAGCGCCGGGGAAATGCCCGTCCACCGCCACACGGCGGCCACGTGGCTGGCCGAAGTAGATGTCGCCCGTGAGCTCGCGGATGATGAGGATGTCCAGCCCGGACACCAGCTCGGGTTTGAGGCTTGAAGCGTCGGTGAGCTGCGGGTGGCAGATGGCCGGGCGGAAGTTGGCGAACAGGCCCAGGTGCTTGCGCAGTCCGAGGATGGCCTGCTCGGGGCGCAATGCACGCTCAAGCTTGTCGTACTTCCAGTCGCCCACCGCGCCGAAGAGCACGGCGTCGGCCGCCTTGGCCAGTGCCAGCGTGGCCTCGGGCAGGGGGTGGCCGTAAGCGTCGAAAGCCGCGCCGCCCACGAGGGCCGTCTCGCTCTCGAAGGGGATGTCTAACGCCTTAAGCACTTTGACAGCTTCGGCGACGATTTCGGTGCCGATGCCGTCGCCCGGCAGGATCGCGATCTTCATGGTGCGGGGTCGATTCAGAGATTCAAAATTTCAAAGTGAGCGGTGGGCCAGCCAGGGCTGGCGCGCCAGACGAGCCGCCTCGAAGGCGCGAATCTCATCGGCATGGCGCAGCGTCAGGCCGATGTCATCAAAGCCGTTGATCAGGCAGTACTTGCGAAAGGCCTCGACCTCGAACGCCAGCTCGCTGCCGTCGGGCTTGACCACCACCTGGCGCGGCAAGTCCACCAGCAACTGATAGCCGACGAAGCCGTGCACCTCGTCAAAGAGTTTGGCCACTTGGTGCTCGGGCAGCACGATGGGCAAGAGGCCGTTCTTGAAGCAGTTGTTGAAGAAGATGTCGGCGTAACTCGGCGCGATGATGCTGCGAAAGCCGTACTGCCCCAGCGCCCAAGGCGCGTGCTCGCGGCTCGACCCGCAGCCGAAATTGCGCCGTGCGATGAGCACCGAGGCACCGGCATAGCGCTTTTGATTGAGCACGAAGTCCGGGTTGGGCCGGCGCGTGGCCGGGTCAATGCCGGGCTCACCCTTGTCAAGGTAGCGCCACTCGTCGAAGAGGTTGGGGCCGAAGCCCGCACGTGCGATCGACTTCAGGAACTGCTTGGGGATGATGGCGTCGGTGTCGACGTTTTCGCGATCCATCGGGGCCACCAGGCCCTTGTGCACAGTGAACGGTGTCATAGCAACTCGTTGGTTAGCGACGGGCCCGCAGGCCTGTCGCGATGCTTACTTCTTCTTGGCCGCTTCTTCCACTGTGCTGCCGGCCTTCTTGACATCTTTGCCGACGCCTTCGATGGTGTTGCAGCCGGCCAGCACGAGCAGGGCAGCCATCAGGGTGATCAAGGTCTTCATAAGGTTCTCCTTCAAGAAAGACGACTGACGTCGACAAAATGCCCTTGCAAGGCGGCTGCCGCTGCCATCGCCGGGCTTACCAAATGCGTGCGGCCGCCCTGCCCCTGGCGGCCTTCGAAATTGCGGTTGCTGGTGGATGCGCAGCGCTCACCCGGCTCCAGCCGGTCGGCGTTCATGGCCAGGCACATCGAACACCCCGGCTCGCGCCACTCAAAGCCCGCCGCCTTGAAGATCACATGCAGACCTTCAGCTTCGGCCTGTGCCTTGACGAGGCCCGAGCCCGGCACCACAAGCGCCAGCTTGACGTTGCTGGCGACCTTGCCGCCCACCTTGCGGACCACCGCCGCAGCGTCGCGCAGGTCTTCAATGCGGCTGTTGGTACACGAGCCGATGAAGACCTTGTCGATCAGGATGTCCGCGATGGCCTTGTTCGGCGTGAGGCCCATGTAGACCAGCGCGCGTTCGATGTTGCTGCGCTTGTTGGCGTCTTTCTCGCGCTCCGGGTCAGGCACGCGGTCGTCGATCGACACCACCATCTCGGGGCTGGTGCCCCAGGTGACTTGCGGGCGCAGTGCGCCGGCGTTGATCTCGACCACGCTGTCGAACACCGCGCCGGGGTCGGACTGCAGCGTGCGCCAGTGCACCACCGCGTGGTCCCACTCCACGCCCACCGGCGCAAACGGGCGGCCACGCACGTACTCGATGGTCTTCTCGTCCACGGCCACGAGCCCCGCGCGCGCGCCGGCTTCGATGGCCATGTTGCACACGGTCATACGCCCTTCCATGCTCAATGCACGGATCGCGCTGCCGCCGAATTCGATGGTGCTGCCGGTGCCGCCCGCCGTACCGATGCGCCCAATGATGGCCAGCACGATGTCTTTGGCGCTGCAGCCGCGTGGCAGCACGCCTTCAACCTTCACCAGCAAATTCTTCGCCTTGCGCGCCAGCAGCGTTTGTGTGGCCAGCACATGCTCGACTTCACTCGTGCCGATGCCATGCGCCAGCGCGCCGAAAGCACCGTGCGTGGACGTGTGCGAATCGCCGCACACCACCGTCATGCCGGGCAGCGTGGCACCTTGTTCGGGGCCGATGACGTGCACGATGCCTTGGCGCTTGTCGAGGAACGGAAAGTACGCCGCCGCGCCGAAGGCTTTGATGTTCGCGTCGAGCGTCACCACCTGCAGGCGCGACGTGGCATCGGTGATGCCGTCGTAACCGCGCTCCCAGCCGGTGGTGGGCGTGTTGTGGTCGGCGGTGGCGACGATGGAACTCGTGCGCCAGACCTTGCGCCCAGCCAGGCGCAGGCCTTCAAACGCTTGCGGGCTGGTGACTTCATGCACCAGATGGCGGTCGATGTAGAGCGCGGCGGTACCGTCGTCTTCGGTGTAGACGACGTGGTCGTCCCAGAGCTTGTCGTAGAGGGTGCGTGCGGTCATGGTGCGATGCGGGTTTCAGCGGCCCTGATTGTCGGCGAGTTCGCAGCGGCCGCAGATGTTGCGGGTGATGGCACGCGCCATCACCTGGGTCAAGCGCTGCAGGATCACTGCAACTCGATGCCCGCCTTCTTCACCAGCTTGGCGTACTTCGCCAGCTCGCTCTTGAAGTAGCTCTGCGCTTGCTCGCTGGAACTGATGTCGATGACGTTGCCCTGCTTGGCCATGGCGTCCTTGACCGCCGGGTCGGCGAAGGCCACCACCAGCGCAGTGTGCACACGCTTGACGTCGGCGGCACTCATGCCTTTGGGCCCGAGCACGCCAAACCAGGCGTCGACCAAATATCCCGGCAGGCCTTGTTCGACGAAGGTGGGGATCTCTGGCGCGGCCGGTGTGCGTGCCGCGCTACTCACTCCGATGGCACGCAATGCGCCGCTCTTCAAGTGCTGCTGCACGCTGGGCAGCGCAGCCGTGGCCCAGTCAACCTGGCCACCGATCAAGTCCGCCAGCATGGGGCCGACACCTTTGTAGGGCACGTGCAAAGACTTGGCGTCGATCTCGTCGACGTACATCTCGGCGGCCAAATGCAAGATGGTGCCGTTGCCGCCCGAGGCGTAGCTCATCTGCCCGGGTTTGGACTTCATCAGGGCCGCAAATTCCCGCGCGTTTTGCGCGGGCACCTTGCTTGGATTAACGACCAACACGAGTGGGGTCGAGCCGATGACGGCAATCGGCGTGAAGTCGCCCGGCATCTCGAACGGCAGCTTCTTGTAGACGCTGGGGAAGATCACGACATTGTTCGAGACCACGCTGAGCGTGAAGCCGTCGGCCGGCGCACGCGCCATGGCCTGCAAGCCGACGATGCCGCCCGCACCGGCCTGGTTTTCCACCACCACCGAGTAGCCCAAGGCCTTGGCCAGTGCGGCTTGCGCGGTGCGCGTGATGGTGTCCACGCCCGAGCCGGTGGCGTTGGGCAAGATGAACTTCACGACCTTGTCGCTTTGCGCCAGAGCGCTTTGACTGAGAGCAAACGTCGCCGCGCCGAGCAGCATGGCGCGGCGCAGGGGGGAAGTCTTGAGGGCTCGGGTCATGGCGGTTTCCAGTCGTGGGGGATGAACAAATCAAGCGACCACGGCGGCCGCATGCAGCGCAGCAATTCGCTCTTCGCTCAAGCCGAGTTCGCGCAGCAGCGATTGTGTGTGTTCGCCGCGCCGGGGTGGGTGCTGGCGTACGGGCAGGCGCTCACCATCGAAGGTGATGGGGAACAGCGTCGTCTTCACGCTTTGCCCGGCGCGCTCGCCATCGGGCAGCGTGACGTCGGCCAGCGCGCCGGTAGCCAGCAGGTGCGGGTCGTCGAGCAAATCCTCGGGGCGGCGTATGGGCGCGAAGGGCAGGCCCGCCGCTTCCATGATGGCGGCCAGCTCGTCGGCGCTGCGATGCGCCAAGCGCTCGCGCAGCGTTTTCAGAAGCGACGGGCGGGCCTGTACACGTTGGTTGTTAGTCGCCAGGGCCGGGTCAGCTTGCAGGTCGTCCAGATGCATGACTTTGCAGAAGCTCAGCCACTGCGAGTCGCTCACCGCCGCCAGAAAAATCTGCTCGCCCTCTTTGACGGTGAAGACGTCGTACACCGCCCACGGGCTGTCGCGTGCCGGAAAGGGCTGCGGGTGTTTGCCCGTCATGGCGTACTGCAGCATGTGCTGGCCCATCAGGAAGACGTAGTTCTCGAAGAGGGCCGACTGCACCTCCATGCCACGGCCCGTGATGCCGCGCTGGATGAGCGCGCCCAGCACCGCGATGGCGCCGAACATGCCGCCCATGATGTCGTTGACGCTGGAGCCCGCGCGCAGCGGGTCGCCCGGGCGGCCAGTCATGTAGGCTAGGCCGCCCATCATCTGCACCACTTCGTCCAGCGCCGTGCGGTGCTCATAGGGCCCCGGCAAAAAACCTTTGTGGCTGGCGTAGATCAAGCGCGGGTTGGCTTGACTCAGCGCCGCATAGTCCAGGCCGTACTTCACCAGCGTGCCGGGTTTGAAGTTCTCCACCACCACGTCGGCGGTGAAGGCCAGCTCACGCGCCAGTGCTGCGCCCTCGGCCTTGTGCAGATCGATCTCGATGCTCAACTTGTTGCGGTTGAACATGGGGAAGAAGCCCGTGCCCAGGCCCAGCAGTCGGCGTGTGCCCTCGCCGCCGATGGGTTCGACCTTGATGACCTCGGCGCCCATGTCGGCGAGCAACATGCCGCAGGTAGGGCCCATCACCATGTGGGTGAATTCGACGACACGCAACCCTTTGAGCGGCTGCACTGCTACTCCCATCGCGCTCATGCCGCCGCCATCGTCTTGGGCAGCCCCGCGCGCCACAGCGTGCCGTGCAGCGTCTCGCCTTCAAGCCACTGCGCGACCTGCGCGCGCAGTGCGAACAGCTTGGCGATGTCCAGCCCCGTGCTTTGGCCCATGCTGGCGAAGAGGTAGGCCACGTCTTCGGTGCTGACGTTGCCACTGGCGCCAGGCGCGTGCGGGCAGCCGCCGATACCGGCCAGGCAGGCGTCGAAGCGGCGTATGCCGGCTGTCCACGCCGCATAAACGTTAGCCATTCCGAGGCCGCGGGTGTCGTGGAAGTGGCCGCAGCTGAGTTTGTCGCCAGCGATCGCCATGCACTGCGTGAACAGTGCGACCACCGCCTGCGGGTCGGCATAACCCACGGTGTCGGCCAGGCCGATGCGGTCAACGCCGGCGCTCAAGGCCGCGCGCACCAGGCGCTGCACTTGTTCAGGCTCCACGCGGCCCTGGATGGTGCAGCCAAAGGCCGTGCTCAGGCCCACTTCAACGAGGCAAGCGGACCGCCGCGCGTCGCGCAACTCGACGATGCGCGCCAGCTCCAACACCACCTCGTCAGGCGGCTTGCGCAGGTTGGCCAGGCTGTGGGCGAGGCTGGCCGACAGGGGCAGCAGCATGACGTCGGCGCCACTGTCCAGCGCACGCTCGGCGCCTTTCAAATTGGGCACCAGCACGGAGACGACAAGACCCGGGAGTGTCTTGGCAAACGCCACCAGCTCGGCGGTATCGGCCAGTTGCGGCAGCAGGCGCGGCGGCACAAAGGAGCCAACTTCGATCTCGCGCTGGCCTGCACCGTAGGCGGCTGCAATCCAGGCCAGCTTGTGCGCCGTGGGCAGCGTGCGCGCAATGCTTTGCAAGCCGTCGCGCAGGCCGACTTCGCGGATGGTGATGGTGGGTGTGTTCATGGCGCGGACTGTAGCCATGCCGTCAGCGCTGCGTGTCTCGTTGCGGCCGCGGCGACCACAAAACCCTCATGCATCGGCATGCGTCAGCGCTGCGATCACCTCGGGCGGCGCCTGCACCAGCTCGATCAACACACCTTCACCACACAACGGAAACGCCTCGTTGCCTTTGGGGTGGATGAAGCAGATGTCGTGCCCCGCCGCGCCCTTGCGGATGCCGCCGGGCGCGAAGCGCAGGCCTTGCGCGCTGAGCCATTCGGCAGCCCTC
>JANMMH010000138.1:0-2783 GCA_031373055.1 Rubrivivax sp.
CCGACACGCGCGCGCTGGTGCTGGAGATGCACCGCCTGGTCATGCTCGACACTTCGGGGCTGGACGCGCTGGAGCAACTGCACCGCAGCCTGCAACGCGCGCACGTCGCGCTGGTGCTGGCCAACGTCAACGAGCAGCCGCTGTCGCTGATGCGGCGCAGTGGCTTCGAAGCGCGGCTGGGGCCCGAGCACATCGTGCCGACGGTGGCCGATGCGTTTCCGGGAGCGGACCCGGCGCGGGTGGTTTGACGCAGCCGCGTCAGCGCGAGCCCGCGTCGGTTTCCTTCGGGTCGTCACGCGTGCCCGTGCTCACCACACGGCCCTGGCCGTCGAAGGTCACGCTGAAGAGCTTGGAAATCGTGCCGTCCTTGAAGCGCCAGTCCCACACCTCTTCGCCCTTGAGCGCATAGAACTGCGTCTTGGCGGTCTTGCCCAAAAGCTTCATCACCGCCAGCTTGTCGGTGCCGTGCGTGACCTTGGCGAAATTCGCCGGGGTGAGCAGCTGGCGCAGTGAGCTCATCTTGCCGTCGGGGCCGATGGTGATGAGGTAATTGGTCCAACCCTCGGGCTGGCGCGGGTACTCGAGTACCTTGGAGCCGTCGGGCTCGGTGCTCACGGCAAAGGGGTTGCCGAACTGCTTGCGCACATCGGCTTCGGTGGCCACGCCTTCTTCAAGTTTTTCAATGCGCTGTGGATCGCAAGCGGCAAGGGTCAAGAGCATGGTCAAGACGATGGCGCAGCGCCGTGTGCAAGAAAGAGTCATCCAGGTCCCCCAGCTAAAATGAGCTCCGCCGATTCTGCACAAAGACCCCCATGCCGCTGTTCTGGAAGCCATACACGTCAGACGTCACCAACTTCATCGAGCAGTTGAGGGCGGCCAAGCCGACGCTGGAGGCCGAGCAGCGCGCCGGTCGCGCGCTCTTGTGGGACCGCGCCATCGACCGCGAGGCGCAGGCCGACTGGCAAGACGCGCGCGTGCCGCAGCAGCCCTACGTCTACCAAACGAATCACGATTGAGCCGCGTGGGCGCGAGCATGTTGGCGGCCGAGGCCGTGCCGCTTTCGCACGCTGCGCCCGAGGTGGTGGACCAGGTCGCACTCGCGCGCCTGTACGGCGAGCCGTTGTTTTCGCTGCCCACCGACCTGTACATCCCGCCCGACGCGCTGGAGGTTTTTCTCGAAGCCTTTGAGGGCCCACTGGACTTGCTGCTCTACCTCATCCGGCGGCAGAACTTCAACATCCTGGACATCCCGCTGGCCGACGTGACGCGCCAGTACCTGGCCTACGTCGACCAGATCCGCAAGCACAACCTGGAGCTGGCCAGCGAATACCTCTTGATGGCGGCGATGCTCATCGAAATCAAGTCGCGCATGCTCCTGCCGCCACGCAAGAGTGCCGACGGCGCCGAGGTTGACGACCCGCGTGCCGCGCTGGTGCGCCGCTTGGTCGAGTACGAACAGATGAAGCTGGCCGCCGCCAAGCTCGATATGCTGCCGCTCTTCGGGCGCGACTTCCTGCGCGCACAAGTGGCGGTAGAACAAGCGTTAGCACCACGCTTCCCCGACGTCAACGCGGACGAGCTGCGTACCGCCTGGCACGACATCCTGGCGCGCGCCAAGCTCACGCAGCACCACACCATTTCGCGCGAGCAGCTCTCGGTGCGCGAGCATATGAGCATCGTGCTGCGCCGACTGCAGGGACGGCGCTTCGTGGAATTTCACGAGCTGTTCGACCGTGACCGCGACCCCGGCCGCAGCAGCGCCGTGCTGGTGGTGACCTTCATCGCCATGCTCGAACTCTCGCGCGAGGCGCTGCTTGAAGTGACGCAAGCCGAAGCCTTTGCGCCGATCTACGTGCGCCTGGCTTACCAGCCGAGTTAGGTTGCTTGCGAATGGACATCCGCGCCCTGGCACCGCCCGATGCTGCCGCCTTCATGGCCTTGCGCCTGCGTGGCCTGCAAGAGTGCCCGGACGCCTTCGCCTCCAGCTACGAGGAAGAGACCGCCACGCCACTGGCCGAGATCGAAAGGCGACTGCAGCCCAAGGCCGATTCAGCCCTGTTTGGCGCATTTCAAGGGCCGCAGCTTTGCGCCGTCGTCGGCCTGCAGCGCGAGGGCATGGTCAAGCTGGCACACAAGGCCTTCATCTGGGGCATGTACGTGGCCCCGGAGGTGCGAACGCGCGGCGTCGGCGCACGCATCCTGCGACACGCGCTACAGCATGCCGCCACCGTGCTGGGCACGACCCAAGTCAATCTGGGCGTGAATACCAATAACGTGGCCGCCGTGGCGCTTTACAGAAAGCTCGGATTCGTCGCGTACGGTCTGGAGCGCGGATTTCTGCGCATTGACGGCGTGCTGCACGACGAGTATCAAATGGCCTGGCATGTCACCCACGTCACCCATGCCGCCCATGCCGCCGACTTCAAACCTTGAACTGAAACGGACCCCCCCATGCGACTCCTGCACACCATGCTGCGCGTAGGCAACCTGCAACGCTCCATCGACTTCTATACGCAGGTGATGGGTATGACGCTGCTGCGCACGACCCAGCGCCCCGAGCAGAAGTACGACCTGGCGTTCGTGGGCTACGGCAAGAACCCCGAGCACGCCGAGATCGAGCTGACCTACAACTACGGCGTGGAAAGCTACGAGCTCGGCACCGCCTTCGGCCATCTCGCCGTGGGCGTGGCCGACGTCGCCGCGCTGTGCGACGCGGCGCGGCCCAAGCTGGCGGCGTTGGGGGCGGCGATCACGCGTGAGCCTGGTGCCGTCAAAGGCGGCAC
>JANMMH010000147.1:0-3728 GCA_031373055.1 Rubrivivax sp.
ATCGACGATGGCGCAGTACGCCGACCGCTTGGACATGCCGATGATGCTGGACTACGTAGATGTCGACTCCGCCAAGAGGACCGCATACGCCCGCCACCACCGCTGGCCGATGAATAGGCAGTACCGGCGCGAAGGTGAGCAGCTGTTGGCCTACGAGCGCGACGTGGCCGCGCGCGCGGCCCGCTCCTTCGTCGTCACTGCCAACGAGGCCGAGCTCTTTCGCAGCCTGGCACCGGAGTGCGGCGCCAACATCGAGGCACTGGGCAACGGCGTGGACGCCGACTACTTTCAGGGCGATGTGGCGCGCGCCTCGCCCTTTGCCATTGATGAGATTCCACTCGTCTTCACCGGCGCCATGGACTACTGGCCCAACATCGACGCCGTGAGCTGGTTCGTGCGCGATATGCTGCCGCAGCTCAAAGCGCGATGGCCCACGCTGCGCTTTCACATCGTCGGCCGCGCGCCCACCGCAGCCGTGCGCGCACTCGCTAACACCGATGTGACGGTGACCGGTACCGTGCCCGACGTGCGGCCTTATCTGCAACACGCCGCCGCCGTCGTCGCGCCACTTCGCCTGGCGCGTGGCATTCAAAACAAGGTGCTCGAAGCCATGGCGATGGCGCGCCCGGTGGTCACCGCGCCTGCCTGTGCGGCAGCGATCGCCACGGTGCGCGTGCCGCATGAGCTGCACAGCGCGGCCGCGGAGGCCGACTACGTGCAAAGCCTGCACCACTGGCTCGCCGACCCCGACTCGGCGCGCAGGGTCGGCGCGGCCGCGCGCGAGCGGGTGCTCAATGACTACAGCTGGCCCGCGCAACTGGTCGCCATCGACCGCCACCTTGACAAACTTGGCGCGCTGCGCCCGCTCGCGGCCTGAGCCTTAGGACACGAACCGATGAACCCGATCGCCACCACCACTGCCGCCGCCACCGCGACGCACGTCACCTCACCCTGGCGCACGGCCTTGCCTGCCTGGCTGGCCCTGGTCGCGGTGATCCTGCTGCTGTACCGCGACACCGGCATGACCATGGTCGGCATCTGGTCGCGCTCGGACACCTTCGCGCATGCCTTCCTGGTGCCGCCCATCAGCATGTGGCTGATCTGGCGCCAGCGTCAGCAGCTCGCCGCAATGACCCCGCGCCCGTGGCTCTGGGCCTTGCCGCTGATGGCCGTTGTGGCCACCGTTTGGATGTTAGCCGACCTGATGATCGTCGGCGCTGCCGCCCAGTTTTCGCTCGTCGCCTTGTTGATCCTGTCGGTGCCGGCGGTGCTCGGGCTGCATGTTGCACTGGCCATCCTGTTCCCGCTGCTCTTCCTGCTTTTTGCCGTGCCGTTTGGCGAATTCATGCTGCCGCCGATGATGGAGTGGACCGCTGACTTCGTGGTGCGCGCCTTGCAACTCACCGGCATTCCGGTCTACCGCGAAGGCCTGCAGTTCGTCATACCGAGTGGTAATTGGTCGGTCATCGATGAATGCAGTGGCGTGCGCTACCTCATCGCATCGTTCATGGTCGGCACGCTCTTCGCCTATCTCAATTACCGCTCCTACTGGCGCCGCGCCATCTTCATGCTGGTGGCCATCCTGATGCCTATCGTGGCCAACTGGCTGCGCGCCTACATCATCGTCATGATGGGTCACCTCTCGGGTAACAAGCTGGCCGTGGGTGTGGATCACATCCTCTACGGTTGGGTCTTCTTTGGCATCGTCATCTTTGTGATGTTCATGGTTGGCGCGCGCTGGTCCGAGCCTGACGATGCACCGCACGAAGGCCCGGCGTCCTGGGCCACAGCACCCGCAGCGCGCGTTGCGCCTGGTGCCATGGCGTCGGCGCTTGCACTGCTGCTGGTGGCCTTGCCCCATGCCGCACTTTGGGGCTTGCAACGTGTTGAAGCCGCCGCTGGTGAACCCAGGCTCGAATTGCCATCGACCTGGAGCGAAGGCTGGTCGACGGAGAACGCACGCATGGTCGATTGGGGCCCCAAGTTCACCAACCCTTCAGTGAAAGCCACACGCGCCTATGCGGCGCCCGCCGGTACGGTCGGCGTCTACCTTGCGTACTACCGTGGCCAGAGCAACGAGCGCAAGCTCGTGAGTTCGCTCAACGCGGTGGTCGGCATGAATGACCGCATCTGGAACCGTGTCGGCTCGGGCCTGCGCAGCATCGACACGCCAATCGGCACGGCCGTGTTCAGAACCACGGAACTCCTGGGCCCAGCCCCTGCCGGCAGCGCGCGGCGTTCGCAGATGGTGGCGTGGAACCTGTACTGGGTCGACGGCCGCTTCGTCACCAGCGACGTCGGCGCCAAGCTGGCCGGCGCCATGGCGCGCTTGCGTGGCCGCGGCAACGACGGCGCGGCGCTGGTGCTGTTTGCCGACGAAGCCGCGCCCGCGGCCTCATCGGCAGCACTCGAAGCTTTCGTGCGTGCCAACCTCGCGCCCCTAAACGCATTGCTGCAAGGGACGCGTGACGCACGATGACGCGCCATCCCACCCGGCCATTCAAAGCGAGGCCGAAGGGCTGCTGCGCGACGCCGAGTTCGAAGTTGACTCTGACGAGGTCCTTGAACTCGTACATGGCAGCAACTGTTCTGCCTATGACTGTGAATTCGTAGCGCTGGCGGCCCCGCTCGGAGTGCCGCTCGTGACCATGGATGCGAAACTCCTTCGCGCCTTTCCCAAGCGCTGCGTCTCACTCGCGGCGCGCTGACACCGATTGCACATGCACCACGGAACCGTTACTCCATGACCACCGTCGCCGTGATCGGCCTGGGCTACGTCGGCCTGCCACTCGTTGTCGAATTCGGCAAGCAGATGAAGACCATCGGCTTCGACATCGCCCAGCACAAGGTCGACGCCTGCGTCGCCGGCAAAGACCCGTCGCGCGAACTCGACGACGCGCAGATGGCCGCCGCCAAAATGGCCGTCTACACCAGCGACGTCAGCTTGCTGCGCGAAGCAGACATCATCATCGTGGCCGTGCCCACGCCGGTTGACGAAGCACACATCCCCGACTTCCGCCCGCTCATCGGCGCGTCCACCACCGTCGGCCGCAACCTCAAGAAGGGCGCCATCGTCGTCTACGAGTCCACCGTCTACCCCGGCGCCACCGAAGAGGTCTGCATCCCCGTTCTGGAGCGCGAATCGGGCCTGAAGTGGAAAGAAGGCTTCTTCGTCGGCTACAGCCCCGAGCGCATCAACCCGGGCGACAAAGAACACACGCTCACCAAAATCCTCAAGATCGTCAGCGGCGACACCCCCGACACGCTGGACAAGGTGGCCAAACTCTATGAGCGCATCGTCGTGCCCGGTGTGCACCGCGCCAGCAGCATCAAGGCCGCCGAAGCCGCCAAGGTCATCGAGAACACCCAGCGCGACCTCAACATCGCGCTGATGAACGAGCTGGCCATCATCTTCGACAAGATCGGCCTGGACACCACCGAAGTGCTGGAAGCCGCCGGCACGAAGTGGAACTTCCTCAAGTTCAAGCCGGGCCTGGTGGGCGGGCACTGCATCGGCGTCGACCCCTACTACCTGACGCACAAGGCCGACATGCTGGGCTACCACCCGCAGGTCATCCTGGCGGGCCGGCGCATCAACGACGGCATGGGCAAGTTCATCGCCGAGCAGACCATCAAGCAGATGATCGCGGCGGGCAGCTACATCAAAGGCGCCAAGGTCAACGTGCTCGGGCTAACGTTCAAAGAGAACTGCGGCGACCTGCGCAACA
>JANMMH010000168.1:0-5725 GCA_031373055.1 Rubrivivax sp.
CGTCATCGAGATGGCGGCCAACGCCTTCTTCAGCAAAGCCAGCGTGGCCATGGGCGGCTACGCCATGCTCACCAGCGGCAACGCCAATTTGCTGATGGCGCATGGCACAGCCATGCAACGCCGGGTCTTCGCGCGCCATGAGTTTGCTGGGCGCTGGTTCGGCACCATGTGTTTGTCGGAGCCGCAAGCCGGCTCGTCCTTGTCCGACGTGGCCACGCGCGCCGAGCCCGATGGCGATGACTTCGAGGCCGACGCCTTGGGTGCACGCTACCGGCTGCGCGGCAACAAGATGTGGATCAGCGCGGGCGAGCATGAGATCACAGAAAACATCATCCACTTGGTGCTGGCCAAGATCCCCGGCGTTGACGGCAAGCTCGTGTCCGGCACCAGAGGCATCTCGCTCTTCATCGTGCCGAAACACATGGCTAACGAAGAAGCTGAACTGACCGGTGAGCGCAACGACGTGGCTCTGGCCGGCCTGAACCACAAGCTGGGGTACCGCGGCACCACCAACTGCCTGCTCAACTTTGGCGAGGGCAAGCATCGCGTGCGTGGCAAGGCCGGCGCCATTGGCTACCGCGTGGGTGCGCCGGGCGAAGGCCTGCGCTGCATGTTCCACATGATGAATGAGGCGCGCATTGGTGTCGGCCTGGGTGCCGTGATGCTGGGTTACGCCGGCTATGAGGCCAGCCTGGACTACGCACGCCAGCGGCCGCAGGGCAGGGCCATCACCGGCGCCGGCAAAGACGCCACGCAGCCGCAGCTGACCATCATCGAACACGCTGATGTGAAGCGCATGCTCTTGGCGCAGAAGGCTTACGTCGAAGGCGGCTTGGCGCTGGCGCTGTACTGCGCACGGCTGGTCGACGAGTTGCACACGGGTGACGCGGACGCCGCGAAAGAGGCCAGCCTCTTGCTGGAGATGCTCACGCCCATCGCCAAGAGCTGGCCCAGCGAGTGGTGCCTAGAAGCCAACTCGCTGGCCATCCAGGTGCACGGCGGCTATGGCTATACACGCGACTTCGCGGTCGAACAGCACTGGCGCGACAACCGCCTGAACATGATCCACGAGGGCACGCATGGCATCCAGGCGCTGGACCTGCTGGGCCGCAAGGTGGCGATGCAGGGTGGCGCGGGGCTGAAGCTGCTAGCACTCAAAGTAAGCGCAACCATCGAGCGCGCCGGCCAGGTGCAGGGCCTGGCCGAGCCGGCCAACGCACTGGCCGCCGCGTTGCAACAACTCGGCGCCGGCACCAAGTCGGCCTGGGCCACGGGCGTGCCTGAAGAAGCGCTGGCCAACGCCACGCCCTATCTGCAAGCCTTCGGCCATGTCGTGCTGGCGTGGCTGTGGCTGGACGTGGCGCTTGCCGCCCAATCCGCGCCCACCGCCATAAGGCAAGGCAAGCTCGCGGCCATGCGCTACTTCTATGCCTACGAGCTGCCCAAGATCGGCGCCTGGCTGGGCGTTGTGGCCAGCCGCGAGAGCGTGTGCCGCGACATGCAAGACAACTGGTTTTGAGAGAAGGACATCTTGATGAGCACGAACATTCAAAAACTCTTTGACCTCACGGGCCAGACGGCCCTCGTCACCGGTGGTTCGCGTGGCCTAGGCTTGCAGATCGCGCAAGCCCTGGGTGAAGCCGGCGCCAAGATCATGCTCACCTCGCGCAAGGCATCTGACCTGGAAGAAGCCGCTGGCGATTTGCAAGCTGCGGGCATCGACGCACGCTGGATCGCGGCGGACGCCAGCGACCCCGCGCAAGTGCAGCGTGTGGTCGACGAGGCCATGGAGCGCATGGGCCACATCGACATCCTCGTCAACAACGCCGGCGCCACCTGGGGCGCGCCTGCGGAGGACTACCCGCTGGCGGCCTGGGACAAGGTGATGAACCTCAACATCCGCAGCATCTTCCTGTTCAGCCAGGCGGTGGGCAAGGCCAGCATGCTGCCGCGCAAACACGGCCGCATCATCAACGTGGCGTCCATCGCCGGCTTGTCGGGCTCGACCGATGTGAAGTTCATTGCCTACGGCACGAGCAAGGGCGCGGTGGTGAACTTCACGCGCACGCTCGCCGGCGAGTGGGGGCCGATGGGCATCACCGTCAACGCGCTGGCGCCGGGCTTCTTCCCGAGCAAGATGACGCAGGGCACGCTGGCGCACTTCGGCATCGACAAGATGACCGAGCGTGTGCCCCTGCGCCGCATTGGTGACGACGACGACCTCAAAGGCGCGGCGCTGCTCTTCGCCAGTGCGGCGGGCAAACACATCACGGGGCAGATCCTGGCGGTGGACGGCGGCGTCAGCGCCGTGCATGGTGGGTGATGTCGTGACGCAGAAACTGAAATTCCCGGTACGTATCCCCTTTGTTGAAGAGTTGGGCCTGGAGCTCTGGGGCTTTGGCGACGGCAAGGCCGAGCTGCGCGTGGACCTGGCCGAGGCCCACCTCAACAGCTGGGAAGTGGCGCATGGCGGCGTGCTCATGACCATGCTCGACGTGGCCATGGCCCACGCCGCGCGCAGCACGCATAGCCACGACCCGGCCCACGCGCCGGGCGTGGCCACCATCGAGATGAAGACGAGCTTCATGCGCCCAGCGCAAGGCGAATTGCGCGCGCTGGGTGAGCTCTTGCACCGTACCACCACCATGGCCTTTACCGAAGGCCGTGTCTTCGACGGCGAGGGCCAGCTTTGCGCCCACGCAACGGCCACCTTCAAGTTCTTGCGCGCGCTGCCTGCGGGCCGCGCACTCAAGACCCAAACCCGAACCTAGACGACCATGCCCACCCTGAACCAACAGATCCTTCTCGCCTCGCGCCCCACGGGTGAGCCGACGGTTGCTAACTTTCGACTCGTCAGCACAGCGCTGCCTGAGCTCATTCGCGACCAAGTGCTGGTGCGCCACCACTACCTGAGCTTGGACCCGTACATGCGCGGGCGCATGAACGACGCCAAGAACTACGCCAAGCCGCAGGCGATTGACGCGGTGATGGTCGGGGGCACCGTCGGTGAAGTGATCGAGTCCAAACACCCCAAGTTCGCGGTGGGCGACAAGGTCGTGGGCTCTGGCGGTTGGCAGCAGTACTCGGTGGCTACGGCCGAGGCCGCAGCCGCCATGCGCAAGGTAGACGACAGCGCCGCTCCGTTGTCGGCCTACCTCGGCGTGCTGGGCATGCCTGGCGTCACCGCTTGGGTCGGCATGGGGCAAATCATCGTGCCCAAAGACGGCGAGACGGTGGTGGTGAGTGCCGCCAGCGGCGCGGTAGGCAGCGTGGTGGGCCAGCTGGCCAAGATGCGCGGCTGCCGCGCGGTGGGCATCGCCGGTGGCGCCGACAAGTGCGCCTATGTCGTCAAAGAGCTGGGCTTTGATGCCTGCATCGACTACAAGGCGCACCGTGATGTCGGCTCACTCGCGGCCGCGCTCGAGGCTGCCTGCCCGCAGGGCATCGACGGCTACTTCGACAACGTCGGCGGCGTGGTGCTCGACGCAGTGATGCAGCGCATGAACGACTTCGGCCGCATCGCCGTGTGCGGCATGATTTCTGGCTACAACGGCGAGGCTGCGGCCATGGCCGCACCCATGCTCATCCTGCGTTCACGTCTGAAGATGCAAGGCTTCATCGTCAGCGAATACATGCAGCTATGGCCACCCGCGCTCAAGGAGCTGAGCGCGCTGGTGGCGAGCAAGAAGCTGAAGTACCGCGAGACGGTGGCCCAGGGCTTGGCCAGCGCGCCGGAGGCCTTCATCGGGCTCTTGCGCGGACAGAACTTCGGCAAACAGGTCGTCAAGTTGATTTGAGGCCCTTGGCGCGATGAACTGGCGTTGCACACGCTTTGAGTTGCTGGGCGTCGATGACCTCTACGACGCGCTGGCGCTGCGTTGCCGCGTCTTCATCCTGGAGCAAGGCCCCTATCTCGACCCCGACGGGCTGGACCGCCAAAGCGCGCATCTGCTGGGCCGCGACGACACCGGGGCGCTAACGTGTTATCTACGCGTGGTTGACCCCGGCCTGAAGTACGACGAGCCGTCGATCGGCCGCGTCATCGTGGCCCCCGAGGCACGTGGCACGGGGCTGGGCCGTGCGCTGATGGCGCAGGGCATCACGCGCTGCGAGCAAGCCTGGCCCGGGCGCGACATCCGCATTAGCGCGCAGGCGCACCTAGCGCCGCTGTACGCGAGCCTCGGCTTCGTGGCGGTCGGCGAAAGTTATCTCGAAGACAACATTTCCCATGTTGAGATGCTTCGGAGGCACCCATGAACGCCACCCACGACGTCACCAACCAAAGCACGCCGCTGGCTGACGTGAACCTGTGGCGTATCAACCGGCCACTGCAGGCGGTACTGGCCGCCGACCACCCGACATTCGAGCGCGCGCGATTCGAGCATTTAGGTGACGAAGCCGGCGGTGCGGCCATGCAAGACCACGCGCGCCTGGCCAACCAGCACCACCCGCAGCTGCTGACGCATGACGACAAAGGCCGTCGTCTCGACGAGGTGGAATTCCACCAGAGCTACCACGTGCTTTTGGGCGCGGCTCTCAAGCACCGACTGCACGGCGCGCCGTGGGTGGAAGGCGCTGGCAGCCACATCGAGCGCGCGGCAGCCTTCATGCTTTTCACCGAACTTGAGCCTTCGGTGCTGTGCCCTACGTCCATGAGTTATGCCGTCACGCCCGCTTTGCGCGCCAACGCCGGCGTGCACGCCGACTGGGGCACCAAGCTCGCATCGACGAGCTATGACCCACGCTTCCTGCCCGCCGCACAAAAGACCGCGTTGACCATGGGCATGGGTATGACGGAAAAGCAGGGCGGCTCCGACGTGCGCGCCAACACCACGCGGGCCGAGCGCGATGGCCAAGACGGCTGGGGCGAACGCTGGCGGCTCACGGGCCACAAGTGGTTCATGTCAGCACCCATGTGCGACGCCTTTCTGGTGCTAGCGCAAACGCCCTCGGGCCTGAGCTGTTTCTTCCTGCCGCGCTGGCTGCACGACGGCAGCCTCAACGCCATCCACATCCAGCGCCTGAAGCATAAGTTGGGCAACCAGGCTAATGCCAGCTCGGAGGTGGAGTTCGATCAGGCCAGCGCGTGGCTGGTGGGCGACGAAGGCCGCGGCGTGCCGCAGATCCTGGCCATGGGTGCGTTGACGCGTCTGGATTGCGCGCTGGGCACGGCGGGCCTGATGCGCCAGGCCTTGTCGATCGCGCTGCATCACACGGCGCAGCGCCAGGCCTTCGGCAAACGGCTCATCGATCAGCCGCTGATGAAAAGCGTGCTCGCCGATCTGGCCATCGAGAGCGAAGCCGCCACGCTCTTGGCCATGCGCCTGGCGCGCGCGGTCGACCGCACCGAGCATGGTGAGGACAGCGACGGCTTTGAAGCACTGATGCGCCGCGTGCTCACGCCGATTGCCAAGTTCTGGGTCTGCAAACGCGGCAGCCACTTCGCGCAAGAAGCCATGGAATGTCTTGGCGGCAACGGCTATGTGGAAGAACAGGGGCGCGGCGTGATGGCGCGCATCTACCGCGAGATGCCGCTGAATTCGATCTGGGAAGGCGCAGGCAACATCATGGCGCTGGACTTGCTGCGCGCCCTGCGCAAAGGGCCCGTGGCCGACGCGCTGATGCAGGAGGCCGCCGGCGCGCGCGCCGCCCATCCTGCCGTGGAGCGGCTGGCCACGCGCGTGGCGCACAGCCTGGACGGCGCGGCCGATGAAGCCCAGGGCCG
>JANMMH010000173.1:0-2623 GCA_031373055.1 Rubrivivax sp.
CGTAGCGCATAAGCATTTCCGAAGCGGAGCCGGCCACCTCCATCCCGGCCGCGACGACATCGTTGGCTTGGCGCCGCCGCATCCAGCGCGAAACCCAATCACCGGCACCGTCACCGTCACCGGCCACACGATGCATTTCGGACCATCGCGCGTTTGATGCGATTAAACGCAAATCGGTACCGACCACCATGGCAGTCATAGCGAACTCAAGGCAACTTCTTCTCCGCCTCCGTCAGCGGGCTGCCCTTGTCGAAGACCACGCGCCAGACACCAGGCGCTTCCAGCCGCCAGGTCGAATTGAAGCGGCTGATGAGCTTGCCGCTGGGGTCGCGCACAGGGCCGCTGGAGTGCGCTAACACTCCATCGGAGCTGACTTCCACCTGGTCGGGCTCCCACGAAAACGGCGCTTGATGTCCCTCGTAAAAAGCCTTCCAACGCGCCGCCACTTCGGCCTTGCCACGCTGCACGTCGCGGCTGCCGAAGAAGATGGCCTGCTCGGAGAGGTGGCGCACAAAGTCGTCGAGCTTGCGCTCGGCCATGCTGCGCGCAAAGGCACGTTCGGCGGCGAAGACTTGCTGTTGAAGTAGCGGCAGATCAGGCGCGGCCACCACGCTGCCCGCCAGCCAGCAACACAGCGACGCGACGGCCGCACGCCAGGCGCGCGTCACGAGTGCGCCGCATCAAGTTGTGCCTCGTCAACAAACCAGGCCAGCAGCATCAACGCGGCCACACCGCCAATGGGGAATAGCAGCACCGCCATGCCGACCCAGCCCGGCACCGAGCGGCCCATGCGCTGCGCGGCGATGCCGAGAAAGATCCAGTGCAACAAGATGGCGCTGGCCAGCGCCAGTGCGACAAAGACGGTCATGGGGATTGACGACGTCGTGCGCTCGACCATCGGCGGCAAGAACAGCGCCAGGCAGGCCAGCGCCACGACCAGCGCCACCGTCGAAGCGGCCAGCGCGCGTTGAACGGGTGATGAATGCATGGTTGTCTCCCATCGGTAGATCGATGGCGGCAGTCTACGCGCGGCCGCCTAACATGCAGCGCATGTCTCTGAGCAGCGGCCGGCGCTGGATCGCCCACCTCGACATGGACGCGTTTTACGCCTCGGTGGAGCTGCTGCGTTACCCCGAGCTCACGGGCCAGGCTGTCGTCATCGGCGGCGGCCGGCGTCACCAGCCCGTGCTGCAAGACGACGGCACACGGCGATACCACGTGCTGCGCGACTACACCGGCCGCGGCGTGGTCACCACCGCCACCTACGCCGCGCGCGACCACGGCGTGCACTCGGGCATGGGCTTGATGAAGGCCGCAGCACTCGCACCACATGCCGTGCTGCTGCCCGTGGACTTCGATCAATACCGGCGTTATTCGCGCCTCTTCAAAGAGGCTGTGGCTGAGGTCGCACCGGTGATTGAAGACCGCGGCATCGATGAGATCTACATCGACCTGAGCGCTGTGCCCGGCGCGCAAGAAAGCCTGGGCCACGACCCTTTTGGTGGTGTGCGCGCGGTGGCACTGGAGATCAAGAACAACGTCAAGCGCCGCACGGGCCTGAGCTGCTCGATCGGCGTCACGCCCAACAAGCTGCTGGCCAAGATCGCCTCGGAGCTGGACAAGCCCGACGGCCTGTCGCTCATCACGCACGAAGACTTGGCGCAGCGCATCTGGCCGATGCCGGTGCGGCGCATCAACGGCATCGGCCCCAAAGGCGGCGCCAAGCTCGACAGCCTGGGTGTGCACACACTTGGCGAGTTAGCCGCCTGCCCACGCAGCTGGCTGATCGAACATTTCGGCCGCAGCCAAGGCGCGTGGCTGCATGACGCCGCGCATGGCGTGGACGACCGCCCCGTCGTGACGCACAGCGAGCCGGTGTCGATGAGCCGGGAGACGACGTTTGAGCGCGACCTGCACGCCAAGCGCGACCGCGCCGAGCTCGGGCGCGTCTTCACCGAGCTGGCCGAGCAGTTGGCGCTGGACTTGCAGCGCAAGGCCTACGTCGGCCGCACCATCGGCATCAAGCTGCGTTTTGATGACTTCAAGATCGTCACGCGCGACATGAGCATCCTTGAGCCGACGCAAGACGCTGGCACCATCCGCCTGGCCGCGGGGCTGTGCCTGAAGCGTGTAGACCTGACGCGGCGCCTGCGCTTGCTGGGGGTGCGCGTGGGCAACCTGCGCCGGCTGGAGTGAGCCGCGCGCCCGTTGCCGCGCTGGTGTGCAGGCGCGTACCCATGGGTTGCTAGCATCCAGCCCCAAAGGAACCCCCATGCCCGTCATCACCACCATCGAAGACCTGCGCGTCCTGTACCAAAAGCGCGTGCCGCGCATGTTCTACGACTACGCCGATTCGGGCTCATGGACCGAAGGCACCTACCGCGCCAACAGCGACGATTTCCAGAAAATCAAGCTGCGCCAACGCGTCGCCGTGAACATGGAAAACCGCAGCCTGGCCACCACCATGGTCGGCGTGCCGGTAAAGATGCCCGTAGCCATTGCGCCGGTGGGGCTGACGGGCATGCAGTGTGCCGACGGCGAGATCAAGGCGGCCTTGGCGGCCAAGAAGTTCGGCGTTCCCTTCACGCTGTCGACGATGAGCATCTGCTCGATCGAAGACATC
>JANMMH010000184.1:0-12867 GCA_031373055.1 Rubrivivax sp.
CCAAGCAATCGAGCCGCTTCGGTCTTGTTGGCGTGCGTCAGCGACATCGCGCGGTCCAGGTAGTGGCGCGCAACTTCTCCTATGAGGTCTGGCAGGGAAACCCCTCCCTCTAGTGGGCGACCAAGCACTGCGTCGTGCTTCGGCGGAAGGTTGACTGCCAAGGCCTCACTGACGTCTTGGGCAGAAATTTCTCCCTGTGGAGCCCAGATCGAGGCGCGGAGAATAGTGTTGTGAAGCTCGCGAACATTGCCAGGCCAACTACACTGCACAAGAATCTTTCTTGCGGAAACAGAAAGCTTCTTCCGTTGGTATCCTGGTTGGCCAGAAGCTTCGTTGTTGACGTGTTCGAGGAGCGCATCCACAAGGAGCGACACGTCCCCGGTGCGCTCCCGAAGCGGAGGAAGGACAAGCACGCCGACAGCCAAGCGGTGAAACAGGTCCTCACGGAACCGGCCCTGCTGGACTTCCACTGGCAGCACCCTGTTCGTTGCCGCGACGATGCGTACGTCGATCCTCTTTGGCCGCGTAGCGCCGACACGTGTGACTTCACGCTCCTGGATAACCCGCAACATTCGAACTTGAGATGCCAGTGGCAACTCACCGATTTCATCGAGGAACAGCGTTCCACCATTGGCCGCCTCAAAGTAGCCCGCCCTGGCTGAGGTTGCGCCTGTGAACGCGCCCTTCTCGTGGCCAAAGAGCTCAGCGTCAACCAGGTCAGAGGGGATAGCACCGCAATTCACGGCTACAAAGGGGGCGTCGCGACGATGGCTCGCTCCGTGTATTGCGCGGGCAAAGAGCTCCTTGCCGGTACCGGACTCGCCCTGGATTAGTACAGGAACCTCACGCAGCGCGAGGCGATGAGCCATCGCCACAGTGCGCTTCATGGCGTCACAGCGATGGACGATGTTCGTGAACGCTGGCGAAGTGGGCGGTAGCCCTTGGACGAGCCGAGCCAACTCTTCGTCTGCAGTCCTAGCGGCGGCCGGCGAGAAGTCGGCAGCTAGGTCGAACGGAATAGTCACAGCCTTGACGCCTTGCTCGCGAGAGGCCTCGATCATCTCGGCGCTGTACTTTGCCTTGGCCAGCAGCACCCAAACGGCCGCCATCGCTGGTGTGCCTGGGCTGAGGTGAAACGTCAACGATTCCTGCGGTGCCTCCTTCTTGGCCGCGGCAACTGCCTTGTCCGCTTCGCGGTAGATCTCGGCAAAGTTCGTTGGACTCGTCAGCTGGGTGTGATGAACCTTGATGACGCCCTTGAAGTGCTCCGAGAGCCAGTCGATGTACTTCTTGGTCTTGGGTCGACCGTGGTCAGAAAGTATGTCGATCCGCTCGTAGGAAGACGCGGTGACTCCACTGAGGATCGGGCCACCGTCAATCGACGTGTCGCCCTCTGCCGCGCGGAGGTCGGTGTTGCCTAACCACGCGAAGAGCGTCGGCATATGCTGTAAGAAAGCTTACTGGTGAACAAATGAAATTGTACGTCCTAGCGCTCTGGCAGTCGTCGCCGGCCACTACGCCATCCGCGCCATGCGCAAGCGGCGGCGTCAGCCTAGGCTCTCGAGGTCGCGGACCATAAGCCTCATGCGGCGGGTGAGTGCGCCCACCAAAGGTAGTCCTCCGCTGCATAGCGGTCGCGGGATGTCAGCGCGCCGGGGTGAGCTTCAGACGCTTGTCAACATCATTGGGCGCACGCACCGGCAACATCTCAATCGTCTGACATCGCAGCCCAGGCTGACGAGACCCCCGGGTCTGAACGGCCTTTGCATAGCGCTGCACTTCGTTGTCGCGGTGTCTCCGATGCCGACGACTGATCCGTCGCCATGAACAACGCGGCGGCGATATACGATGGACACATGAGTACGCTTCGGCATCTCTGCCTCCGAGCGGCCCTGGTTGCAGAGCCGGATGAGAAGGTGACCGCTACAGCCGAGATCCGGTCCAACGATGTTGGTGCGGATCAATTGTTTGACGATGTGCCTCGCGGCGTGCGGGTTACCCCCATCTTGGTGCCGCACACCCAGCTCAAGCAGAGGTCAGTAAACACTGTCGAAGGCAGGGCGGCCCTCATTCATGCCCTAGCGCACATCGAACTGAACGCCGTCGATCTAGCCCTCGACATCGTTTGGCGGTTTGCCGCCATGCCTGACGACTTCTACCGACAGTGGGTGAAGGTCGCCCAAGAGGAGGCATACCACTTCACACTTCTGAGGGACCACCTGCGAGGGATGGGCTACGAGTACGGCGACTTCCCGGCCCACAACGCACTGTGGGAAATGGCCGAGAAGACCAAGGGTGATGTGCTGGCCAGGGTGGCGCTGGTGCCGCGCACCTTGGAGACGCGCGGCCTGGATGCCTCACCACCCATCAAGGCGAAGCTCGTCAAGGCGGGCGATCTACGCGCGGGCGAGATCCTCGACATCATCCTCCGCGACGAGATCGGGCATGTCGCCTTGGGAAACCACTGGTACCGATGGCTGTGCGCAGAACGAGGACTTGAGCCCGTGGCGACCTACGCCGGATTGGCTACCCAGTACGGGGCGCCAAAGCCGAGAGGTCCGTTCAACCTGATCGCACGTCGTGAAGCCGGTTTCACCGAGGAGGAGTTGCGGGCTCTGGAGTCCTAGGTCGGCATGCCGCCCAGCGGCGGAATACCTTTCTCGACGGGCTGAATTCAGCGGCCGGTTAGGCGAACCTGACGCAGCCGGATGGCCAGAGTCGTGGCCGACACCTGGAAGAGGTCGCTCAGTGCGCTGAAGTGTCGCCCGCGAAAGCGAACCGCCTGGGCGACAACTCGCTCGAAGTGCAGTGACTCGTAGGGCGAATTCATCAGCGACTTGAAGCCCGCGCCGAGCAACTCGTAGGCCACTTCGTCGGTCGGCGTCAGTTGCTCGACGCCAAAGGAGGCACGAAACGCCAAGCGCAGTTGCTTGGTGGGTACCAGGAAGCAGCCGGCGAAGTGGTTCGCCTGCCGCTCCTTCGGCTCTACTGCCTCGTGCGGTTCGGTGATGCCTGACAGCGGAAGCTCGCGGTGGTGGTGGATGCCAGGGTGCATCAGCACGTGGCCCACCTCGTGTGCAAGAGTGAAGCGTTGGGTACGCGGCTTCTGCTGATCAGAGATGCCGATCAGCTTCGCCTGCCGATTCAAGAAACCGCCTAGCTGGTAGCGCCCTGCACTCGATCCCTCGCTGTCGAGCCAGCCTTCCTGCACCTCAAACCCCAAGTGTTGGGCGGCCACCCACGGATCGCAGGCGTCCAGAGGTGTGACCTTCTGGCCTGGCCAGAAGAAGCACTGCCGATCCCACAACTGCATCTGGAGGTCGCGGGCAGCCTTCTCGATGGATTCGGAATCAATGGCGGTAGCTACGGTCATGGCGAACTGTAGCGCAGGCAGACTGAAAACGCTATATCTGTGGGGTTCGGATGCGTCAACACACTACCTGTAGTGTTTGCGCCTGGATTCATGGCTGAACACCATGCTGTTTGGTCAAGGGGAATAGGGTGTCAGGGTCGCCCCCTGATGATCAAGCCGAAGACAGATTGAGCCAACTCTCACCAAGTTGATATTAGTTATAAACTGTCTTGATGGCGTTGAACTCGATGTGCGCCACCGCGTGCAGCAAGGCGACTCGGCCGGGCAGGGTGTGGACGGGCCTTGGTTTCAGCAACGCGGGCACCACCAGTTCGGGCCGCGCGGGCCGGCCCGGCAGGCCTGGGGGCTCGGCTAGATGCTGCTCGGCGCCGCTCACACCTTGCGCGCTGTCGAGCGCGCGCACCGCCAGGGCCTTGGCCTGCGGGTCAGCGATCAACAAACAGTGCAGCGCTTGCTCACGCCAACTCAGACCCATGGCGGCGGCGCCGCGCTTGGCGGCGGGGTAGCTACTGGAATTGCGACAGCATACGGGCCAGCGCCATCGTGAACGGCGCTTGCAGCGCCGGCAGCGTGACCAGCATGCCCAACAGGCCCACGCCCAGCGTGATGGGGAAGCCCACGGCGAAGACGTTGATCTGCGGCGCCACGCGCGAAATGATGCCCAGCACCAGGTTCACGAGCATGAGCATGGCCACCAGCGGAAGCGCGATCCAGAGGCCGGTGCGAAAGATCTCGGCGCCCCAGGTCTGCGGTTGTGTTGCGCGCAGAAAGGCAAAAGGCTCGGGACCGACGGGGAAGGTGGTGAAGCTCTGGATCAGCGCGCCGATGATCATCAGGTGCCCGTTCATCACGATGAAGAGCCACGCCACCGAGGTGCCGAAGAAGCGGCTGGTGGCGGTGGCCGTGCCCGCGCTCATGGGGTCGAAGAAGGCGGCGAAGTTCAGGCCCATCTGCAGGCCGATGACTTCACCGGCGAACTCGATGGCGGTGAAGACCACGCGCACGGCAAAGCCGAGGGCCACGCCGATGAGCACCTGTTGCACCACCAGCATCACGGCCAGTGGTGAGTCGAGTGCGACCAGCGGTTGCTCAGGCAGGCTGGGCTGCGCGGCGAAGGCGATGAAGGCGGCTAACGCCACACGCACGCGCATGGGCACGGTACGTGTGCCCAGCACGGGCAGGGCGCTGAAAAGGGCCAGCGCGCGCAGGAAGGGCCACAGGATGGGCGTCAGCCACGCCATCAACTGGGCTTCGCTGAAGTTGACCATGCGGCCAGCCTGCGATGCGGTGGACCTAGCCCACCGCGCCGGGCAGTGCTTTGAGCGTGCGCTGGATGTACTCCACCAGCGTGGCCAGCATCCACGGCCCGGCAATCACCAGCACGGCCACGGCAGCCACGATTTTGGGTACGAAGGACAGCGTGCTCTCGTTGATCTGCGTGGCGGCCTGGAAGATGCTGACGATGAGGCCGACGAGCAGCACCACGATGAGCAGCGGCGCCGAGACCATGAGCAGCATCGTCAGGCCTTGCTGGCCGACGGCGAGTACGCTTTGTGAGTCCATGGTGGGTGGCGTTTACTTCAGTGGTTAGGGTCAGGACTTAGGTCGCGAAGGACGATGCCAGCGAGCCCAGCAGCAAGTTCCAGCCGTCGGCCAGCACAAAGAGCATGAGCTTGAAGGGCAGGGCCACCAGCACGGGGCTGAGCATCATCATCCCGAGGCTCATCAAGACGCTGGCCACGATCATGTCGACGATGAGGAAGGGGATGAAGATCATGAAGCCGATCTGGAAGGCGCTCTTCAGCTCGCTGGTGACGAAGGCCGGCACCAGCACGCGCAGCGGCACGGCTTCGCCCTTGGTGTCTGCCGGCAGCTTGGCCAACTTGGCAAAGAGCTGCATGTCGCTTTGGCGTGTTTGCTTGAGCATGAACTCGCGCATGGGCACTTCGCCGCGCTTCAGGGCTTCGTCAAACGCGATCTGGTTCGCCTGAAAGGGCGCGTAGGCCTGCTCGTAGACGCGGTCCAGCGTGGGCGACATCACGAAGAAGGTGAGGAATAGGGACAGGCCGACGATGACCTGGTTGGGAGGCGCCGCCTGCGTGCCCAGTGCCTGGCGCATGAGCGAGAGCACGATGACGATGCGCGTGAAGCCGGTCATCAAGAGCAGCAGCGCGGGCAAGAAAGAGAGTGCCGTGAAAAACAGCAGCGTCTGGATCGGCACCGAGTAGCTGGCACCACCGCCTTGGCCCATCACCAGTGGCAGGCTGGGCGCCGCGCTTGCGGCAACTTGCGCCGAAGCTGGCGCGGCCAGGGCGCTGCCCAGCAGCAGCACGAACACTGCCCAACCCGAGGCCAGGCGTTCACGACGCACGTGCATCGCCCCCACCGTTCTTTAGCCGCGTCAAGAGTTGCGCGAAGCCCTCGGCCGGTGTCGCGGGCAGTGCCGCGTCGGGCGTGGGCGTCAAGGTGTAGAGCAACGACACGCCGCCTGCGGCCACGCCCAGCACCAGCCAGCGCCGCTCTTCGCCGCTGCCCACTTCCACCGTCACGACCCGCTGCGAGGGCGACAGCGCCAGGCTGGCCACCGTCTTCATCGGCCCTTGCGACAAGCGCGCACCGAGGGCACTGCGCTTGACGAACCACAGCGCGGCGGGAATCAAAGCCAGGACGGCGATGAACCAGGCCAGGCTGCCCAGGGCGTCGCTCATCAACGTGGCTCCTGCAGACTCAATGCCGACATCAATGACGACTCAAGCGGCGCATGCGCTCGCTGGGCGTCACGATGTCGGTGAGGCGAATGCCGAACTTGTCGTTCACGACCACCACCTCGCCTTGGGCGATGAGATAGCCGTTGACCAGCACGTCCATCGGCTCGCCCGCCAGCGCTTCAAGCTCCACCACCGAGCCCTGCGCCAACTGCAGGATGTGCTTGATGGGAATGCGTGTGCGCCCCAGCTCCACGGTCAGCTGCACCGGGATGTCCAGGATCATGTTGATGTCGTTGCCCGCAGCGTTCACGGGCCCCGGCGAAAAGCTGGCAAAGGCGGCCGGCGCCACCGACTCGGCCGCTTGAGTGACCTGCGTGGCCACCTCGTTGGCGGTCTCGCCCCCGCCGCCTTCGGACAGTGCGGCGGCCCACTCGGCGGCCATGCGGTCCTCTTCGGACATCGTCGTGTTGGTGTCAGCTGACATTCGCTTGGGCTCCGATCCAGTTCACGCCGGAGCTGGACAACAGTTGATCGACCTTGATGGAGTAGTGCCCGCTCGAGGTGCCGTAATGACAGTCCAGCACCGGCACGCCGTCGACCTTGGCTTGCACCATCGGCTCGAGGTCGAGTTCGATGAAATCGCCGGGCTTGAACGACAGCAGTTGCTCGACCGTGGCGGGTGCTTGCGCGAGCTCGACCACGAGTTCGACCTGCGCGTCTCGCAGTTGCTCTTTGAGCAGGTTGACCCAGCGCCGGTCGGGCTCGCTGGAGTCGCCCTGCGTCGTTGAATACAGCACGTCGCGGATGGGCTCCAGCGTGGCGTAGGGAATGCAGAAGTGCACCGAGCCCGAGGTCTCGCCGATCTCCAGCGTGAAGGAGGTCGAGACCACGATCTCGCTGGGCGTGGCGATATTGGCAAACTGCGGCTGCATCTCCGAGCGCTGGTAGTCCAGCTCCAGCGGGTAGATGCCGACCCAGGCCTTGGTGTACTCGGCGATGATGGTTTCGACCAGGCGCTGGATCACGCGCGATTCGGTGGCCGAGAAGTCGCGCCCTACGATGCGCGTGTGGAACTTGCCGATGCCGCCGAAAAGCGCGTCGATGACGGCGAACACCAGGCTCGGGTCGCAGACGATGAGGCCGCTGCCGCGCAGCGGGCGCACCGTGCAGACGTTGAAGTTGGTCGGCACCACGATCTCGCGCAAGAAGGCGCTGTACTTCTGCAGCTTGATGCCACCGATCGAGACCTCGGGGCTCTTGCGGATGAAGTTAAAGAGGCCGATGCGGATGTTGCGCGCAAAGCGCTCGTTGATGACCTCCATGGTGGGCATGCGCCCGCGCACGATGCGCTCCTGGTTGCCCAGGTCGTAGTCGCGGACGCCGCCCTGCACGGTCTCTTCCTGGTCGATCTTCTGGCTTTCGCCCGTGATGCCTTGCAGCAGCGCGTCGACTTCGTCTTGCGAGAGGATCTGCTGGTTCATGGGGTCGCTTGAACGGTCACTGCACGATGAAGTTGGAGAAGTGCACGGCCAGGATGGGCAGCACCGGCTCGGGCGTCTTCTTAGCCGCCTTCTTTTTCTTCTTCGGCTTCTCGTCATCGGCCTCGGCCACTTCGGCCACCGGCTCTTTGACCTCGACGCCGAGTGCGCGTGAGGCTGCGCGCTGCACATCGGCGGCGAGCTTGACCTTGCCTTCGCGCTCCAGTAGTTCTTGCGAGGTCTTGTGCGCCAGCACCATCAGGATGTTGTTGCGAATGGCGGGCATGAAGAGCTTGATCTGGTCAGCGTCTTTGGCTTCCAGCAGCTCCAGCGTGATGCCGATTTGCGCGTAGCGCTCGACCTCGCGGTCGGCCAGGTTGACGGTGAAGACCTCCAGCGGCACGTAGGCCGGTGGCGACTTGGTGTCGCGCCTGGGCGCGGCCTTGTGTTCGACCGTGTCGACTTTTTCACTGGTCGCAGCCTCGTCGCCTTCTTCGTCGACCGGGGCCTTTTTCTTCAACAAGAAGAAAGCACCGCCACCACCTGCGAGCACAAGCACCAGCACGGCGGCCACGATGATGATCAGCTTCTTCTTGCCCTTTTTCGGGCTCGGGGCCTCGGCGGTGGGGGCAGCTGCGGCGGCGGTGGACATGGGCGCTCCTGGAACGGACAGCCCGCGCATGCAAGAGCGCAGCGGGGCTTGATCGGTCCATTATTCGAAGCCAGCGCCAAACTTAAGGCGGGAAAAGGGCAGGCTTTGCCGGGCTTACCAAACAGCGACTGGCGCTGGTGACGCGAGCGCGCAAGCACGCTTGGCAGCGCTGCGTTTCAAACGCCTGCGATCACGACATCACGCGGTCACGCCATCACCGCATGCGGCACTACGCGTAGACGTCCACCACGCCGCGTTGCACGCGCGCTAGGGTCATGGTGGTTGGCGTCAGCCCGTTGTCGGCGCCGTCGCCTGCGCTGTGCGTCGTGCCGTCGTTGGCGCGCGGCTCGCGCTGCTGGGGCTGCTGAAACACGCCGCCGCCACTCATGCTGAAGCCGGCGTCGCGCAGGGCGCTGGCCAGTTGCGGCATGGCCTGCTCAAGCACCAGCCGCGTCTCGGCATGGCTCGCGCTGAGCACGACCTGTGCGGTGCGGCCGTCGAGCTCGATCTGCACCGCGATAGGCCCGAGCTCGGCTGGATTCAGATGCAGCCTCGCTTCGGGGATGCCATTGCGTGTGAGCGTGCTGATCTGCACGCCGAGTGCGGGCGCAAATTCAGCTGAGAACAGCTGCGCGCTGAGCTGAGCCTGGAACGCTGGCTCGCTGCTCGAGCGCGCGCCGGGCAAGGTGCCGCTGGCGTTGACGCCGGTGCTAAGCGGCGCACTCAACCAGCTGACCTGCAGCGGTGGCGTGCTGGTGCTGGTGCCGGCGCTTTGGCTGTGCTGCGTGGCTGCACTGGCATCGCCGCCATTGGGGTCGCTGGGCGCAGCCGCTCGTGCCGTGGCTGCCGTGGCTGCCGTGGGGACGGCCGCAGCGCTCGCGACACGACCGCGTGTTCCGAGCTCGCGTGCGGCCACACCCTGGACACCGGGGCTAGACGCGGACACGGCGGGTGCCGACAAGGCGACGGTGGCGCTGGCCGCAGGACTCTGGGATGGGCTTGCCGATGGACCCACTGGCGCACTTGCGGACAGACTTGCGAACGGGATCGCAGGCGGTGTCGCAGGCGGTGTCGCGGCTGCGCCGTTGCTTGCTGCGTCAGCGTTAGGGGCGAGCTGTTCGGCCATGGCGGCTTCGGCGCCCGTGGCCAGGTTCACGGTGGCCGCAGGGTCGGCGGTGTCAGCAGTCGCGGCCACGCCAGTGTCCGCTACCGCGCTCGGCGTGGCGGGCTCTGTGGACTCGTCGCGCAGCCCAACCACGCGGTCGCGTTCGGGCAACAGGTCCTCAACCACGGCCTCGAGACCGAACTGTGGGCCTGTATCAGCGTCTGTCGTGCCCGTCTCGGGGAGGGCAGCAGCGACAGCCGCAATGGGCGGGCTCGTGGGCGCGGGTGTCGCGTTCAATGACGCCAACATCGCCGCCATGTCAGCCAAGCACTGCTGCGTCAGCGTCACGGCGTCGTTAGCGAGCAGGCTGGGCTCGATGGCCTCGTCGATGGTCGCGTCGGTGGCGGTGTCCGTCGCGGCGGTATGGTCTGCGGCGTGCACAGACGTGTCATTCAGCGTCTGGTCAGCATCGGCCAGCGCGGCAGCGAAGCCCGGCGCGTCGCTGCCGGCCACGGCACCTGCAGCTTCGCCTGCGTGCGGCGTGGACGGGGCGGCCAGCGGTCCCATCAATGCGGCGTCCATGGCCTTGGCGCTCAGTTGGCCATCATCGACGGCGCGGCATGCCAGCTGGCGATGGCGGCGCGTTCGTCGCTGTGTTTTTGCTCGCGCGCGGCCACCGTGCGGCCCTGCTCCATGAGCCTGCGCTCGATGAGTTTGCGCACTGACGCGACACGGGTTTCGCGCGCCACCAAGAGCTCGCGCGCTTGCTGCGCCTGGGTCTGCGCCTGCTCCAGCTGCAAACGCAGCTGCTCGATGGCATGGTCCAGCCGCGTCACGAAGGCCTGGTAGCTCTGCACCACTTCGATGGCGGCGGCCTGGCGAAACTGCGCCGTCCAGCGCTGGCGATATTGCTCACGGTAGCTTTGCAGCTGCTCCATTTGCGAGCCGATGCGGCGCGTGTTTTCCAGGCTCAGGTACATGTGGGCCGTGACCTCGTCGCGCTCGGCAATGGCGTGGTCGAGCACAGACTGAAGGGCTTGCAAAGACGCTTGTAGGTTCATGAGTTCGGTGCAGCGGAACGAATGGGGACTAAGGGGCCTGAACGATGGACATCAGCTGTTGGCAGCTGTGTGCGAGCGTGGCGCTTTCATGCATGTCTTGCTGCAAGAGCGCGTTGATCCGCTCGTGCAACCGCACCGCGAGATCAAGCTCGAGATCGTGTCCGGGCGCATAGGCGCCGAGCTGGATCAAGTCGCGCGCTTTGTTGTGCTTGGCCAGCAAGTGGCGCAGCCGGCGCGCGGCCATGTTTTGCTCGCTCGGAACCACCGCGTTCATGACCCGCGAGATCGAACGCTCGACGTCGATGGCCGGGTAGTGGCCAGCTTCGGCGAGCTCGCGTGAAAGCACGATGTGACCGTCAAGAATGCCGCGTGCCGCGTCGGCGATGGGGTCTTGCGGGTCGTCGCCCTCGGTCAGCACGGTATAGAACGCGGTGATCGAGCCGACACCATTGAGGCCGTTGCCGCTGCGCTCCACCAAGAGCGGCAGCTTGGCAAAGCAGCTCGGTGGGTAGCCTTTGGTGGCCGGCGGCTCACCGATGGCCAGGGCGATCTCACGCTGTGCCATCGCATAGCGTGTGAGCGAATCCATCAGCAAGAGCACGTGCTTGCCGCGGTCACGAAAGTGTTCGGCGATTGCCGCGGCGTAGTTGGCACCTTGCATGCGCACGAGTGCGGGCGCGTCGGCCGGCGCGGCCACCACCACGGCGCGCTGGCGGCCCTCGACGCCGAGGATGTCTTCGACAAACTCCTTGACCTCGCGGCCACGCTCGCCGATGAGCCCGACCACGATGACATCGGCCACCGTGTAGCGCGCCATCATGCCCATCAAGATGGACTTGCCGACACCCGTGCCGGCGAAGAGGCCCAGGCGCGGGCCGCGGCCCACGGTGAGCAGGGCGTTGATGGCGCGCACGCCGGTATCGAGCGGCAGCCGCACGGGGTCGCGGTCCATGGCGTTCAAGGCGCGGCGCACCATCGGCTCGGTGGGCACGTTTTGCAGCGGGCCCTGGCGGTCGATGGGGTGGCCATGGGCGTCGAGCACACGCCCGAGCAGGCCGTCGCCCATGGGCAGATGCAGGCTGCGGTCTTCGCGCCGGCGCCAGGCCCGGTGCGCCTCACCGTAGCGTGGCGGCACCGAAGGGGCAGGGCGCGGCACCACGCGCGCGCCGCTGGACAGGCCGTGCACTTCCGAGGTCGGCATGAGGTAGGCGCGGTCACCCGTGAAGCCCACCACCTCGGCCAGGATGGGTGGCTGGCCCGGTGTCAAAACTTCGCAGATGGAACCCACGGGCACGCGGATGCCAGCGGCTTCAAGCACCAGGCCGGCCACGCGGATGAGCGTGCCGGTGGATTCGTAGGGCTGATCGACCGCTGCGAATTCGCGCAGCTCCCCCAGGTAGCGGTCCCAGCGCTGGCCGCGTGCGGCGGCCGGCGTTTCACTCGCCGTGGCAGCAGCGGCAATCATGTGTCCAGGCCTTCGGTGGGCTCGTCGAGTTCAGGTGCAGCAGACAGAGCAGCGGCGCCAGTCGCGGCGCCGCCAAGGTGCGCTGTGGCCTGCTGCCAGCGTGTGGCCACACGCGCGTCGATGGTGCCGATGTCGGCGTGCACGAGCACGTCACCCCGCGTCAGCGCAGCGTTAGCCACCACACGTGCGCCGCGCGCGCTCAGGGCGTCGGCGGCGGCGGCCTGTACCAGCGGCTGGTCCAACGGGTGCACGGCCAACGTGATGTGTTTGGCGCTGAAGAGCATGGCCTCCAGCGCTTGCGTCGCGACCTGTGCCACCAGCTCGGGCTGCACAGCCAGCTCCGTCTTGAGCACTTGCTGCGCCAGCTCAACCGCCACCCGCGCCACCGTTTGCGCCAGGCGCGGCTGCAAGGTGTCGAACTCAGCTTCCAGGCGCGCCATCAGCCCAGCCAGTTGCGTCGTCGACTGCATGGCCAGGCTTTGCTTGAAGCTCTCCAGCGCCACCAGGCCGTCGCGGTAGCCGTTTTGGTAGCCCTCTTGTGCGCCCGCAGCGCGCGCGCGTGCCAGCTCGGCCAGGCGCTCGGCGTCCTTCGGTTGCGCCGTGGTTGGCGGCTCGGGCACCGGTGCGCTCTGACTCGACTTGCGCCGGTCCACGCCGTCGATCGTGCCTGGGCGCCAGGCCTGGAAGCTGCTCAGCTCTTCGCGCGGAATGAAGCGCGTGTAGGCGTTGCCGGGCTTGCTGCCCACACCGCCGGTGGGCGGCGGCACGTTGCGCACAGTGTGCGGCTTAGACGAACTGCTCATCACCACCGCCTCCGAGCACGATCTGGCCTTCGTCGGAGAGGCGGCGCACGATCTTCAGCATTTCTTTTTGTTCCGATTCCACCTCGGACAAGCGCACCGGGCCGCGCGATTCCAGGTCTTCTTTGAGTGTTTCGGCCGCGCGTGTGGACATGTTCTTGAAGATCTTGTCGCGCAGCGTGGGCGACGCACCTTTGAGCGCCAGCACCAGCGATTCGGACTGCA
>JANMMH010000210.1:0-15227 GCA_031373055.1 Rubrivivax sp.
GGCCATCGTGCAGTTGCTGCGCCGCTTAGCCCACACGCAGTGCCAGCCGCTGATTGCGGGCCAAGACCTCAACACCATCCACGGAGAGGCTTTGCTCGCCGAGCGGCGTGAGGTGCAGATCATCTTCCAAGACCCCTTTGCCTCGCTCAACCCGCGCATGCGCGTCTTTGAGTTGTTAGTAGAAGGTTTGCGGGCGCTGCGCCCTGACATGGATGCGCCGGCACGTCGCCAGCGCATCGAGCAGCTCACCGAACAGGTGGGCCTGCGCCGCGAAGCGCTGGGCCGCTACCCGCATGAGTTCTCCGGCGGGCAGCGCCAGCGCATCGCTATCGCGCGCGCGCTGGCGGTGAGCCCGAAGCTCATCGTCTGCGACGAGCCCACCTCGGCGCTAGACGTCTCGGTGCAGGCGCAAATCCTGAATCTGCTGCGCGAGCTGCAACGTGAACTCGGCGTGAGCTACCTCTTCATCACGCACAACATCGGCGTGGTGGAGTACATCGCCGACCGCATCGCGGTGATGCGCGCCGGGCGCATTGAGGAGCAGGGCGACTGCGAGGCGGTGCTGGGCGCGCCGCAGACGGCGTACACCAAGACGCTGCTCGCTGCCGTGCCGCGGCTGGCCTTGGTTTGAGTGCGCGGCTGCCGGCCCCCGAACCTAGGCTTTGCCGATGCGCTTGACGCCCAAAGAGCAAACGACGATTCGCGAGACCGTGTCGGCGCTTGCCGGCCCCGGCAGCCGCGTGCGCTTGTTCGGGTCGCGGCTCGACGATTTGGCACGTGGCGGCGACATCGACTTGATGGTGGAGGTCGATCGCGACGTAGCGCAGCCTGCGCTTCCTGGCCGATGTTGTGAGTCGCGAAGCACAGCACCTGGCGCAGACCGACCAACGGCTGTTCGGCCCTGGTTTCGGCATCGCCGATCCTGGCGAGCGCGTCGATGCCTTCGTTGCGCGTTTTGGCCGCTTGCAAGACACGCTGGCCGGCGCGCTCTTGCCGCGCCTGCTCGAAGCGCTGCTCGAGCCGGAGGGCTCTGTGCTCGACAACCTGAACCGTGCTGAGCGGCTGGGTTGGATTCGATCGGCGTCGGATTGGGCCGAACGGCGGCTGCTGCGCAACCGCATGGGCCCGAGCGCGCGCAGTGCGGCACCGGTGTAGCGCCAACCCGGAACAGGCAGGCGTCTTCCTAACGCTTGCGACGCGCGCGGTTCGCCGGCCCCGCCGCGGCGCCTAGACTATGACCAGTGTGGTCTGACTCGGAGAAATCCACCATGGAACACTGGCGGCTGCAGGAGGCCAAGGCCCGCATGCTCGAGCTCGTCAAGCGCGCGCAAGTGGCGCCGCAAGGCATCACCTTGCGCAGCAAGCCCGTGGCGATGATGGTGTCGCGAGCCAGCTTTGACACGCCGTCGCAGGCCAAGGGCTCCTTGCTGGAATACATGCTGGCCTCGCCCCTGGCCAAGCTGCCGGGTAGCGATGAACCAGCCTTCGAGCGCGAGCGCGGCCGCACACGCCGGGTGCCCAGGTTGTGAGTTATCTGGTCGATACCCACGTGCTGTCGGCGCTGCGGCGCAAGGCGCCGAACAAGGCCGTGCAGGGCGGGTTCGCCGTGCGGCCGGCCTTCTTCAGTGGCCGCATCCTGGGCATCGACAAGGCGGTGGCCGAGCGCTGGGGCCGCATGGCGGCGGCGGCCGCTACCGGCTATCGACAGCCTGCTGGCCGCCACGGCCGCCCAGCATGGTCTGGTACCGGTGACGCGCAACGCGCGCGACTTCGCGTGCCTGGCAGTGCAAGTGCTCGACCCGCGGGCTGCGAACTCAAGCCATGACCTCAGTCCGCCCCGACCTGCGCTTGCTGATCGAGCATGGTGTGAAGGCGCGAAAGCAGGGGCGCACGGCGGCGGCGCAGGCGGCCTTCAGTGAGGCCCTGACACTTGACGCCGAGCAGCCCGACGCGCTGGGCATGCTGGGCGAGATGGCGCTGGCGCAGGGTGACGCGGCGCGAGCGCACGAGCTGCTAACACGCGCACTACGTGCCAAGCCCGACTATGCACACGCCTGGTTGCGGATGGGCGAAGCGCAGGTGGCGCTTGGCTTGGCGCACGACGCGCAGGCCAGCTTCGCGCGTGCCGCTGAGCTGCGGCCCGACTTCATCGAAGCGCTCTACAACCGCGCGCGGCTGCTGCGCGCGCTGGGCGAGCCGGCGCAAGCTGAAGCCTGCCTGAGGCAGGCACTGGGCAGCCAACGTGGATCGCAGACGCGCGCGCCGACGCTGTGGGCGCAGATGCTTCAGCTGCGCGCGCTCTTGCAAGACGACGCGGGCGAGCTGGGGCTTGCGCTGGCGACACTAGACCAAGCCATCGAAGGCGCGCCAGGGCGCGCCTCGCTGCATCACAACCGAGGCGTGCTGTTGCAAAGGTTGTCCCGCGCGGCCGAAGCGCTTGCCGCGCACGAGCGAGCGTTGAGCCTAGGGCTGGACAGCGCTGACGCGCACTACAACCGCGGCAACAGCCTGCAAAGCCTGGGTCGCGGCGAGGAGGCGCTGGCGAGCTATCGCACGGCGCTGGCGTGTGACCCACAACATGCGCTGGCCTTGTACGACAGCGCGCGGCTGCGCTGGCGCTTGGGCCACGCTGACTTCACGCAAGAGCTTGATGCGGCGGCAGCTGCCGCGCCGCAGTCGGCGTTGGCGCCAGGTATCAAGGCGCGCTTGCTGCTGCGTGCCGGCCGCGACGAGCAGGCGGCGTTGGCTTACGCCCAGGCCCTCGCGTGCACCGACACGGTAGCCGCGTATCACGACGGGTTGGGCCAGGCTTTGGCGCGACTGGGCAGGTTTGAGGACGCGCTGGCGGCACACCGCCGCGCCGTGGCGCTCACCCCGCAGCACGCCGCCGTGCACATCAGCCACGCGGGCAGCCTGCTGCGCGCGGGCGACGTGGGGCAGGCCGCGCACGTGGCCGAGAACGCCGTGCGGCTGGACCCGATGGACCAGCAGGCCTGGGCGTTTCTGGGTCTGACCTGGCGTGTTGCGGGTGACACCGCGAGTGCGCGCGACGCCCGCGATGCCTGGCTTAACGACTACCAACAGCATGTGCAGGTGTTCGACCTGGCGCCGCCCGAAGGCTTTGCCGACGTGGCGAGCTTCAACCAGGCGCTGGCCATTGCACTCGCGCCCATGCACAGCGACGCCCAGGCCCCCATCGACCAGACCCTGCGCCAGGGCAGCCAGACCCTGGGCGACATCTTCGATCAAGGCCAGCCGCTGGTGATGCAGCTGAAAGAGCGCATCGCTCAGGCCGTCGACCGCTACATCGCCCACCTTCATGCCTTGCCCGCCGACGACGGCCACCCGCTGCTGGGCCGCACCTCGTCGCGCTGGCGCTTCACCGACTCCTGGTCGTCGCGCCTGGTCAGCGGCGGCTTTCACACGCCGCATGTGCACCCACATGGGTGGATCAGCTCCTGCTACTACGTGGCCTTGCCGACGGTGATGGTCGCAAATGAAGGCGCGGCGACGTCGCAAGCCGGCTGGATTCAGTTCGGTGCACCCGACCTGGCCGTGCCCGGACATGCCCTCACCGCGCGCCGTGCCGTGCAGCCCATGGTGGGGCGGCTGGTGCTCTTTCCGTCGTTCATGTGGCACAGCACGCTGCCCTTCACCGACTCGCAGCCGAGGCTGACGGTGGCCTTCGACGTCATGCCACTGGCTTGAGCGTGGTGACGCGGCAACTCGCCGTCTGTTGTTGACCGCCAACGGTCACCCCGCAAGCGGGCTAGGTGCTAGCCCCGACGACGCACGAGCCGTCGCCAGCCATTCCGAGGCGTGAGTTGCCAAGTTGTTGAATCGACAGGAAAAATGTCTGAATGTTTGGCGCGAGGCCTGAGGCTTCGCGCAGCGTGTCGCAACGGCTTATGGATTACCCGGGGCATTTGCTCATGCGACGCGCCGCGACAATCAAGACACATGCAGTGACTCGTGCGCCCGGTGATGTGGTTTTTCATCATGGGCATGGGTCTTGCGTCGCAATCTGGTCCTTCAGGTCAACCATTCCTTTCGGAGTTCAACAACCATGTTCAAGAGAACGAAAGTCAACGCTGGCGCACTCGTCGCACTCGGCGGCGTGCTGCTCACCGCCGGCCTGTCGGCGCATGCGCAAAGCACCGACCGCGTCGAAATCACGGGTTCGCGCATCAAGACCATTGGCAATACGTCGAGCAGCCCGATCACGTCGGTGGGCAAGGTCGACATCGACACCACGCAGCCAGTCGCGGTCGAAGAGCTGGTGCGCGGCCTGTCGGCGGCCTACCCCGCGCTTGGGCCCGGCGTCAATAACGGATCGAATGGCACGGCACAGGTCGACCTGCGTGGCCTGGGCGCCAACCGCACCCTGGTGCTGATCAACAGCAAGCGTTTCGTGCCGACACGTCTCGATGGCGTGGTCGATACCAATAACGTGCCGGTCTCACTGCTCGATCGCGTTGACATCGTCACGGGCGGCGCCTCGGCGGTGTACGGCGCCGACGCCATTTCCGGCGTCGTCAACTTCATCACCAAGCGCAACTTCACTGGCGTTGAGGCGTCGACGCTGTACAGCATCTCCGAAAGTGGTGATGCCCAGCGCTACAAGAACGACCTCACCATCGGGGCCAACCTGGCCGATGGGCGCGGCAACGTGGCGCTGCATGTTGGCACCACCCGCACCGCGGCGGTGCGCCTGGGCGACCGTGACTACTCGGGTACCGTGATCAGCTCGGCCACGGGTCTGCCGGGCGGCTTCTCCGGCACCTCAGCGCCCGCCGTGTTCTCCGGCATGCCGTCGCCGATCGCCGGCTCACGGGTCATCGACGCCACCACTGGCCTGTTCCGCTCGGCCGTCACCTCGGGACCGCCGGACGGCTACAACACCAATCCGCTGAACTACTTCGAGACGCCGCTGACGCGCACGCAGGCCACCGCACTTGGCCGCTTCACGATCAACGAATACGCCGAGGCCTACGCCGAGCTCTTCTACACGCGCAGCAACGTCACGCTGAACCTGGCGCCCTCCGGCACCTTCGGCGCAGCGCTGAACATTCCCATCGGCAACCCCTTCATCACGCCGGCCGTGCGTGCCCAGCTGTGCTCGGCCTATGCCATCTCTGCGGCGAATTGCGTACCTGGAGGCACTACCGAATTCAGGGCCAACGTGGCGCGGCGTTTCGTCGAGGCCGGCCCGCGTATCTACCGCTACGACAACACGGTCATGCAGTACACGGCGGGCGTGCGCGGCAATATCCCGATGCTGGACTCATGGAGCTACGACGCCTACTACCAGGCTGGGCGCTCGGACCAGACGCTGACCACGGGCAACGGCTTCAGCCTCAGCAAGACGCAGCAGGCGGTGCGGGCGGTGAACGCCACCACCTGTACCGTCAACACCCTTGGCTGCGTTCCGCTCAACGTCTTCGGCGGGCCGGGCACGATCTCGCAGGCGATGCTGAACTTCATCGCCATCCCGACCTTCCAGACCGCGAAGGTCGAACAGAACGTGATGGCGGTCGCGGCCAATGGCGACGTCAAGATCATCAAGAGCCCGTTCGCCAAGACCCCGCTAAGCCTGGCCGTCGGCTTTGAGCAGCGCAAAGTCTTCGCCGGCAACCAGTCCGACGTATCCGTGCAGACGCAGGGCGAAATCCTCGGCAGCGGTGCGCCCACACCCGACCGCAGCGGCAACCTGAAGTTCAACGAGACCTACGTCGAGGCCAACCTGCCACTGGTGCAGGGCATGCCGATGGTGCAGTCGCTGGGCTTTGCCGGTGGTTTCCGCGACACCGAGGCCTCGGCCACCGGTAGCGCCACCCAGAGGTACAACAGTTGGAAGGCGGGCATGGACTGGTCGCCGGTGAAGGGCCTGCGATTCCGTGGCGAGCAGCAGCGCGCCACGCGTGCACCCAACGTCAACGAGCTGTTCGCGCCGGTCGTGACCGGTTTGGCCACGCGCTCGGTGGACCCCTGCCAGCTGGCCTTGATCAACGCCGCCGATGCCGGCAGGGCCGGCACGCTGACCAGCCTGTGCCAGACCACGGGTGTGCCAACGTCGCAGATCGGCTTCGTGTCGGCACCCTCGTCCAACCAGATCAACAACACCGGCGGCGGCAACCCCAATCTGACGCCTGAGAAGGCCGACACGAGCACGCTCGGCCTGGTCTGGGAGCCAGCGTTCGCCGACGGCCTTTCAGTGACCCTGGACTTCTGGCAGATCAAGCTCAAGGAGGCCGTGTCCAATGCCACCACCAACCAGGTCATTGACGGCTGCTACACCACCGCGCTGAACCCTGGCTTGACGAACAACGCCTTCTGCCAAGCCATTCAGCGCGACCCGGGCAACGGTAGCCTGAACGGCACCGGCAGCAAGGGTGTTGTGACGCAGTCCTCCAACCTCGGCCGCTATCACTTCAAGGGCATCGACCTGGGTGGCACCTACCGCCTGCCACTGAAGGCCTTCGGCAAGCCGGAGTTGGGCCGCCTGGACTTTACCTACCAGGCCAGCTTCCTCCAGAAGGCAGATTTTCAGTCGCTGCCGACGGTCGCCACGATCCCGTGGGCCGGGTACTACGGCACGGACGTGGGCGTGCCCTACCCCAAGACCAAGTTCAGCCAGCGTACGACCTGGAACGTCGGCAACTTCTCGCTGGGCTACAACTGGCGCTACATCGGCGAGACCTCGGTGCAGGCGAACCAGGTCGGCAACTTCCTGCCGCAGAACGAGACGCTCAAGGCGGTCAGCTACGTCGACTTGAATGGCAGTTGGCAGGCGACGAAGAACCTGAAGCTGGCGCTGACGATCAACAATGCCTTTGACAAAGCCCCGCCGCTCATCGGTACGGGCGTCACCACAGGCAGCTACAACTTTGGCAACACCATTCCGTTGCTGTACGACGTGATCGGCCGCCGCTTCACCGTAACGGCACAAGCCAACTTCTAAGTTCCAGCGATCGTCCTGAACGCAAGGCGGGCCTCACGGCCCGCCTTTTTTTTGCCCGCCAAACACGAAGCACGGCGTCGCAAACTACCAGCGATCCGTGCAGAGGCGGGCCGGGTTCTTCAGGGTTTGCCCTTGGATAGGGCTGCGTAAATACAACGCTCGCTGCTGTTTCATAGTTGCCCTAGTGAAGCTGTGTCCACTCGACGCGACAATGTTTTTCACGGCCCGTGTCAAAAGATGGTGGCGCTTCGGCGACCCCGATGTCCCCGTTGTTTTGATGCGGCTTCCCTGCCCAACACCCCCCTCAACAGGAGAGCACCTCATGTCATTCAAAAAGACCAATATCAGCATCGCTGCAGCGACCGTCGTCGCCGGTTTGATGTCCGCCTCGGGCGCGTTTGCCCAAACTGAGCAGCGGGTGGAAATCACCGGCTCGTCGATCAAGCGCGTTGCCGACGAGGGCTCGCTGCCGGTGACCGTGGTCACCCGCGCCGACATCGAAAAGAGCGGGGTGCTCTCGACCGAAGAGCTGTTGTCGCAGATCACCTCGGTGTCCTCTGCCGGTGGCCAGGTCAATGCCGGTATGTCGGGTCTGTCGACCTACGGTTTATCGGCGGTGTCCTTGCGTGGCATTGGCTCTGACAAGACGCTCGTGCTTGTCAACGGCCGCCGTCTGTCGGTGTTTGCTGGCACCGGCGGCTCGGTCAACATCAACGCCATTCCGATCTCGGCCGTCGAACGCGTTGAAGTGCTGCAAGACGGCGCTTCCGGGATCTACGGCTCCGACGCCATTGCCGGCGTCATCAACTTCATCTTGCGCAAGGACGCCAAGGGCGTCGAAATCAGCGCCACCTATGGCGAACCCACCCAAGGTGGCGGCGCCATCAACAAGAAGGTTGGCGTCGTCGCTGGTTTTGGTGACTACAACAAGGACCGCTTCAGCGTCACCGCGTCGGCCACCTTCGAGAAGGAAGGCGGGCTGCTCGGCGCGTCGCGCGCCTATGCCAATACCGACACCAAGCTGCCCTTCTACGCCGGCGGCGCCACCGAAACAGGTCGCATCGAAGGTACTTGGCTGTTCCCCGGCCAGGCCACGGCGACGGCAGGCCCAGGCCCCAACGGCCGCTCTTTGACCAACCCCTTCGGCATCTCCGGCACGGGTTATGGCAACCCCAATGCGGCGAAAGGCACCTGCGCCGAGATCGGCATGGTGCCGCGTTCCGGCAAGGGCTTCAGCGGCCCGTCAGGCACGACGCTGCAAACTGCGCCGAACTGCACCTTTGACACCGGCAACTTCGTCAGCCTGGTACCCAACCGTGAATTCACCGGCATCACGCTCAATGGCCGCTTCAAGCTCAGCGACAACCACGAGATCTTCGCCGACGGTCTGTACGGCAAGAACGAGTTCACCAACCCGATCCAGCCCGCGCCGCTGCGCCAGGTCTTCTATGGCGGCAACACGCGATTTGCCGGCACGACCGTGGACCCGGCGCTGATCATTTACCCGTCCAACCCGAACTACAAGATTGCGGCCGACTACCTCAATGGCATTGGCCTGGGCGCCATGGTCGGCAAGCCGCTGGCGGTGTCGCAGCGCACGTTCTTGCTTGGCCCGCGCACCACCAACGACATCTCAACGCAAGACCGCATCGTGCTGGGCATGCGCGGCACCCTGTCCGGCCTCGACTACGAGATCGCGTACATGCAAAACAACAGCAAGACCAACGGCAATGTGATCGACGGCTTTGCGTCGATCTTCGAACTTAGCAAGGTCTTGAACAACCCGGCCAACAACTGGAACCCATGGGCACCGCTGGGCAAGCAGTCGGATGCACTCAACAAGCTCATCGACGGCACCAAGTACAAGGGACCGACGATCAGCTCGATCTCGACCAACGACGGCGTCGATGCCAAGGTCTCGGGCACAGCCATGAACCTCGGTGGCGGCCTCATCAGCTGGGCTGCGGGCTTGCAGGCGCGTGATGAGAAGTACAAGCTCAGCCCGGCGCCGGCGACGCAGACGGGTGACGTGATTGGCCTGGGTGGCGCCATCGAGCCGGTGGATGCCGGCCGCACGGTTTGGGCGATGTTTGCCGAAGTGAACCTGCCCGTCAGCAGGGCGTTTGAAGCCACCGTGGCGGTGCGCCAGGACAGCTACAGCGACTTCGGCAAGACCTTCAACTGGAAGGCCCACGCGCGCTTCCAACCTAGCCAGGCCTTCTTGGCTCGGGCATCGGTCGGCACCGGCTTCAAGGCACCTTCGCTGCCCAACTTGTACACACCGCAGCAGATCAACACGACCGAACAGTTCGTCGATCCGAAATTCCCTGGCAATGGCCAGATCCAGGTCAACTCCATCGGCGGTGGCAACCCCACCCTGGGGCCGGAGAAGTCGGACCAGTTCAGCGCAGGTATCGTGTTTTCGCCGACGAAGTCGATCACTGCCAGCGTCGATGTCTTCAACATCAACATCAAAGGCCTGATCGCCACTGCCTCGGCGCAGGAGATCGTGTCGGGTTTCCGTCGTGGCGCGCCTGGCTACGCGGCCTTGGTCGAGGTCAGTGGCTCCGACGAGATCGAACTCGTGCGCCAGGTCCCGGCCAACGTCAACTCGCTCAAGGCGCAGGGTATCGATATCGACCTGCGCTGGCGCGAGAACATGATGGGTGGACGCGTCGACGTGGGCATGAACGGAACCTACATGACCAAGTACGACCTCATCAACACGAGCGGCGAACTCGAAAAGAGCGTGGGCACCATCGTGCGCCCGGACGGCTCACCGCTGGTGGCAGCCGCCACCGGCGTGATCCTGCGCTGGAAGCACAACCTGACGGCGGGCTACACCGCTGCCAGCTGGAACGCCACGTTGACGCAGCGTTACTACAAGGGCTATGAGGACGGCAACGACCTCGACGGCAACCGCCACTTCGTCAAGGGCCAAGCACTGTACGACCTGGTGGCGTCCTACACCGGCATCAAGAACCTGAAGATGTCGGTCGGCGTGCGCAACCTCTTCGACAAGGACCCGCCGCTGTTCATCAACAACGGTTCGCAGTTCCAGTCGGGCTATGACGTGTACCAGTACGACCCCCGCGGCCGCTTCGTGTACGTGTCGGGCAGCTACAAGTTCTAAGACTCAAACCGAACTGACAGCGCCAGTAAAGCCGCCGGGGCAACCCGGCGGCTTTTTTCATGGCCTTTCCTGCTCGCTCGCGTCGCTATACTGCCCGCGCCTGACCAAGCTTGGTCAAGCTCGGAGTCCACCATGCAAGTCAACATCTACGAAGCCAAAACCCGGCTGTCCGAGTTGGTGGAGCAGGCCCACGCCGGTGCGACCGTCATCATCGCCAAGGGCGGCACGCCCATGGCCAAGCTGGTGCCGCTGAACGACGGGCCCAAACGCAAGATCGTGTTTGGCTTGATGAAGGGCGAGTTCGTTGAGTCGCCAGACTTTGACGCGCCGCTGCCCGACGACTTGCTAGACCTGTTCGAAGGCAAGGGCAAGCCTTGAAGCTGCTGCTCGACACCCACATCCTGCTGTGGGTCATGCGCGATGCCAGCGAATTGAGCGCCGCGGCCCGCAGCATGATCGCGCGCGCCGAGGAGGTCTATGTCAGCAGCATCTCGCTGTGGGAAGCGGCCATCAAGTCGTCGCTTGGCAAACTGCCGGTGGCGCCGGCGCGCCTTGAAGCGGCTGCGCTGCATGCTGGCTTTCAACCTCTCGCCGTGACCTGGGTTCACGCCCTGGCCTTGCATGGGCTGCCCATGCTGCACCGCGACCCGTTTGACCGCATGCTGATTGCGCAGGCCGTCAGCGAGCCCATGCACCTGCTCACCAGCGACGCCGCGCTGGCGGCGTATGGGTCGCACGTGACGGTCGTCTGAGCGAACCAGCCAGCCGCCAACGGTGTCCACAGCGGCAGGGCCGCGTGGCACGTAGCGGCTCGAGCGGCATGCGATCGCTCTTGCGGAGGGCTGTCTTGACTTCACCGCGTGCTTTGGCCTATGAAACACGGATGCGTTTCAAACCAACGCCAAGTTTTCGGAAAAATTGCAGATGGTATGCTGAAGGCCTTCAAGTTGGAGGTCTGGGCCGTGAATGCAACCATCAACGCCACCGTCAGCGACAAAGGTCAGGTCACGATCCCCGCTGTCTTGCGTGAACGCCTGGGCATCAAGCCCGGCAGCCGACTTGCCTTTACGGTCGACGCCGATGGCCGCCTGAAGGTCAGCGTGCTGGCGCACGGTTCGACCGGTCTGGCCGGCTTGCTTGCCAGGCCTGCTGAGCGAGCCCGAAGCCTGGCCGAAATGGAAACCGCAGTCACCCACCAGGTACGCGATCGCGCGCGTCGGCGGCCATGATCGCTGTCGACACCAACGTGCTGGTGCGCCTGATGGTCAACGACGACGCCGCGCAGGCGTCTCGGGCACGGCGGCTCTTTGACGAGTTGGCCAAGCAGGGTGAGCGCGCCTGGGTCACCGACACGGTGATGGTGGAGCTCGTCTGGACGCTGGCCCGTGCCTATGGCCGTGACCGTGAAGAACAGGCGCTGACGATCCACGCGCTGGTGGACCATGGCACGGTGCAGCTGGAGTCAGTGGATGCGATTCGGCAGGCGCTCGTGCTCTTCGAGCAAACCAGCGCCGACTTCGCCGATTGCCTGCTTGCCAGCAAGGCACAACTTGCCGGCTGCGACAAGCTTGCAACGTTTGACCGGGGCATGAAGAAGCTGCCGCTGGTGCATGTACTCTGATCCCTTCTATGCCCTCGACACCCGACCTCTTCGACCCCCCACCCCCCGACCCCACGCACGCTGTCGCCCTGGCAGACTACGCCGAGCGCGCCTACCTTGAATACGCGCTGAGCGTCGTTAAGGGCCGCGCGCTGCCGGACGTGAGCGACGGCCAGAAGCCCGTGCAGCGGCGCATCCTTTACGCCATGGAGCGCATGGGCCTGGCCTTCACGACGGCCGCCGGGCCGCGCCCGGTGAAGAGCGCACGCGTGGTGGGTGACGTGCTGGGGCGCTTTCACCCACACAGCGACCAGGCCGCGTATGACGCCATGGTGCGTATGGCGCAGGGCTTCTCGCAGCGCTATCCGCTGGTCGACAGCCAGGGCAACTTTGGCAGCCGTGACGGCGACGGCGCCGCGGCCATGCGCTACACCGAAGCGCGCCTGGCGCCGATCTCGCGCCTGCTGCTCGACGAGATCGACGAAGGCACAGTCGACTTCCAGCCCAACTACGACGGCTCCACGGTCGAGCCGCGCCTGCTGCCGGCGCGCTTGCCCTTCGTGCTGCTCAACGGCGCCAGCGGCATCGCCGTGGGCCTGGCCACCGAGATCCCCAGTCACAACCTGCGTGAAGTGGCGGCCGCAGCCGTTGCACTCCTGAAGAACGACAAGCTCAGCGACGACGAGCTCTACACACTGCTGCCAGCGCCCGACTTCCCTGGTGGCGGCCAGATCATCTCCAGCGCCGCCGACATCCGCGAGACCTACCGCAGCGGCCGCGGCAGCCTAAAGGTGCGCGCGCGTTGGGTCATCGAAGAGCTGGCGCGAGGTCAGTGGCAGTTGGTGGTTAGCGAATTGCCGCCCGGCGTGAGCACCAAGGACGTGCTCGAAGAGATCGACGAGATCACCAACCCGAAAGTCAAGGCCGGCAAGAAAGTGCTGACGCAGGAGCAGACGCAACTGCGCGCCTCGGTGCTGGCGATGCTCGACGCCGTGCGCGACGAGTCGGGCAAAGAAGCCGCCGTGCGCCTGGTCTTCGAGCCGAAGAGTCGCACGATTGAGCAAGTCGAGTTCATCCAAGCCTTGCTCGCCCACACCAGCCTTGAGACGAGCGTCTCGCTGAACCTGACGATGGTGGGGGGCGACGGCCGCCCCACGCAAAAGAGCCTGCGCCAAATGCTGGTGGAGTGGCTGGTCTTTCGCCAAGCCACCGTGCAGCGGCGCACGCAGCACCGCCTGGCCAAAGTGCTGGCGCGCATTCATGTGCTCGAAGGCCGCCAGCTCGTGCTGCTGAACATCGACGAGGTCATCCGCATCATCCGCAATGCCGATGAGCCGAAGACTGCGCTCATCGCGCGCTTCAAGCTCAGCGAGATCCAGGCCGACGACATCCTCGACATCCGCTTGCGCCAGCTCGCGCGGCTGGAGGCCATCAAGATCGAGCAGGAGCTCAAAGACCTGCGCGAGCAACAAACCAAGCTCGAAGAAGTGCTGTCCAGCCCGGCGGCTTTGAAGCACACCGTGGTCAAGGAAATCGAGGTCGACGCCAAGACCTACGGCGACGCTCGGCGCACGCTGGTGCAGGAAGAAAAGCGCGCCGTGCTGGAAGTGCGTGTGCTTGACGAACCCATCACGGTGGTGGTTAGCTTGAAGGGCTGGGTGCGTGCGCTCAAGGGCCATGAGCTTGACATCGCGGGCCTGCAATTCAAGCCGGGTGACGCGCTCTACGGCGCCTTCCCCTGCCGCACGGTCGACACGCTGGTGGTGCTGGGCAGCAACGGCCGTGCCTACAGCGTGACGGCGGCGCAGCTGCCCGGCGGGCGCGGTGACGGCGCGCCCATCACGAGCTGGATCGACCTGGAGCCCGGTACACAGGTAGCGCATTACTTTGCGGGTGCAGCCGAGACCACGCTGCTGATGGCGGGCACCGGCGGCTTCGGCCTGCTCGCGCGTGCGGCCGACCTGGCCAGCCGCCAGCGTGCCGGCAAGGCCTTCCTCGCACTGGAAGCCGGCGAGCATGTGTTGCCGCCGGTGGTGGTGGCACCTGCACACACGCAGGTGGCCTGCCTGGCGCTGGACGGTCGGCTGTTGGTGTTCGCGCTGGCGGAATTGAAGCGTCAAAGCGGCGGTGGCCGAGGTCTCACGCTGATGGATGTCGACGCCAAAACGCCGCTGCTGTCGGTCGCAAGCTTTCTGGACGCGCTCACGCTGGTGGGCACGGGCCGCAGCGCCAAGCCCAAAGAAGAGCGGCTGCGTGGTGAACACCTGCAAGCCCACGCCGGCAAGCGCGCGCGCAAGGGGCGCAAGGTCGAAGGCTTCGTCAAGCTCTTGCGTGTCATGTAGCGGGTCACGTAAGGTGTGATGTGCCCATGATCTGACCCAAAGTCACGTCGCCGCGTGCAAACCCGGGCTTTGCCGCGCTTGGCATGCGGGCATAGACTTGTCCGAACAAGGGCCTGTAGGCGCACGTGTCGCCGCCGGCTCGGCAAAAGGAGACAGCGTTTGTTGCCAACCGATATCAGCAAGCCGGCGTATTTTCACAAAGTCGTCGACTGCCAATGGGCCTGCCCTGCGCACACCCCCGTGCCCGAATACATCCGCTTGATCGCGCAAGGGCGTTACGACGACGCCTACATGGTCAACTGGGTCAGCAACGTCTTCCCCGGCATCCTGGGGCGCACGTGTGATCGGCCTTGTGAGCCGGCCTGTCGCCGTGGCCGCGTCGAAGAAGAGAACAACGCCAAGCCCGAGCCGGTGGCCATCTGCCGCCTGAAGCGCGTGGCCGCTGATAACAAGGGAGGTGAGGTGAGGGCGATGATGCCCAGGCCGCTGCCCAAGAACGGCAAGAAGATCGCCTGTGTAGGCGCCGGCCCGGCCTCGCTGACGGTGGCGCGTGACCTTGCCGCGCAAGGTTATGCCGTCACGGTGTTCGACGGCGAGAAGAAGGCCGGCGGCTTCATGTGGACGCAGATCCCGCGCTTTCGTCTGCCTGAGAGCGTGATCGACGAAGAGACCGGCTACATCATGGCGCTGGGCGTCGACTTTCGCGCCAACCAGCGCATCGAGTCGATGACGGCGCTGCTGGCGCAGGACTGGGACGCCGTCTTCGTGGGTTGCGGCGCGCCACGTGGGCGCGACCTCAAGGCGCCTGGGCGCGACGAGGCCAAGGCCAACATCTTCATCGGCATCGACTGGCTGGCCTCGGTGTCGTTTGGCCATGTCACGAAGATCGGCAAGCGCGTCATCGTGCTGGGTGGTGGCAACACGGCGATGGACTGCTGCCGCTCCGCCAGAAGGTTAGGCGCCGACGACGTGAAGGTCGTGGTGCGCAGCGGATTTGAGGAAATGAAAGCCTCGCCCTGGGAGAAGGAGGATGCCATGCACGAGGGCATCCCCATCATCAACTTCCACGTGCCCAAAGCGTTCATTCATCGTGATGGAAAGTTGGTCGGCATGAGCTTCGAGATCGTCGAAGCGCGCTACGACGACAAAGGCAAACGCAGCCTCGTGCCTACCGGCGCACCCGACGTGGTG
>JANMMH010000235.1:0-2370 GCA_031373055.1 Rubrivivax sp.
CCGCCTCGCTCTCGCCGTCGTGGCGCGCGTAGTAGCCGCCCATCACGCCTTGCAGCTCGGGGAATTCGCCCACCATGTCGGTCAGCAAATCGGCCTTGGCCAGCAGCGCGGCGCGGTCGGCCTGTGCGGCGAGTGCGGCGCTGCCGAGCTGCGTGCCGAGCTTGCGTGCAAGGTCGCGCACCCGCTCGACACGCTGGCCCTGGCTGCCAAGCTTGCCGTGGTAAACGACCTTGTCGAGCAGCGGGATGCGCGATTCAAGCGTCTTTTTGCGGTCCTGGTCGAAGAAGAATTTGGCATCGGCCAAGCGCGGGCGCACCACGCGCTCGTTGCCTTCGACGACACGGCTGGCGTCTTCGGGATTGATGTTGCTGACGACGAGAAAGCGCTCGGTGAGCTGGCCTTGCACGTCCAGCAGCGGGAAGTACTTCTGGTTGGCCTTCATGGTCAGGATCAGGCACTCAGGTGGCACCGCCAGAAAGGCTTTCTCGAAGCGGCACAGCTGCACCTTGGGGCGCTCGACCAACGCCGTCACTTCATCGAGCAAGGCCTCGTCGTCGATGGGCTTGGCGCCTTCGCGCTGCGCGACCTCACTGAGCTGGCGCTGGATCTCCGCGCGGCGCTGCGCGAAGCTGGCGATCACCGCGCCTTGCTTAAGCAGTTGCGTCTCGTACGTGTCGGCGTGCTCGATGTCGATGAACGGCAGCGCGGCCTCGAAACGGTGGCCCTGCGTGCGCCGGCCGCTTTGCAGGCCCAGCACCGAGGCTGGCACCACGTCCGCACCATGCAGCGCCACCAGCCCATGCGCCGGGCGCACGAAGTTGACACCGCTCCAGCCATCCGTGAGCTGGTAGGTCATGACCTTGGGGATGGGCAGCTTGACGACCGCCTCAAGCAGCGCTTGCTGCAAGCCCACGGCCAGCAACACGCCGGGCATCAAGCGGTCGAGGAACAAGGCGTCGGCCTTGCCGTCGAGCGCGCGGCGCAGGGTGGGCACGTCGGCCGCGCTGGCCCCCAGCGCTTCGAGCTTCTTCAGCAGCGCGGGCGTGGCCTGGCCTTGGGCGTCGAGCGCCACGGCCACAGGCATCAGCTTTTGCTGCACGGCCTTGTCGGCGGCCTTTGCAGCGACCGTGTGCACATGCACGGCCAGGCGGCGCGGCGTGGCAAACGCTGTGTAGTCCGCATCGGCAACAGCCAGGCCCTGTGCTTTCAGGTTGTCGGTTAGCAAGCGCGCGAATTCGTCGCCCAGGCGCCTCAGCGCTTTGGGCGGCAGCTCTTCGACGAAGAGTTCGACCAGCAGGTTTTGTGTGCTGCCCATGCTCACGCCGCCTTCTTCGTCAACATCGCAGTGACTTCATCCGCCCAGGCGCGCGGCGCCATCGGGAAGCCCAGCCGCGCGCGGCTGTCGAGATAGCTCTGCGCCACCGCACGCGCCAGGTTGCGAATGCGGCCGATGTAGCCCGCGCGCTCGGTCACGCTGATGGCGCCGCGCGCGTCGAGCAAATTGAAGCTGTGGCCGGCCTTGAGCAGCTGCTCGTAGGCCGGCAACGCCAGCTGCTGCGACATCAAATGCTGACTCTGTTTTTCATGCGCGGCAAAGGCCGTGAGCAGGAAGTCGACATCACTGTGCTCGAAGTTGTAGGTGCTTTGCTCGACCTCGTTTTGCTTGTAGACATCGCCGTAGCTCAGGCCTTCGGTCCACGTCAGGTCATAGACGTTGTCCACACCTTGCAGGTACATCGCCAGCCGCTCCAGGCCGTAGGTGATCTCACCCGTGATGGGCCTGCAGTCGATGCCGCCTACCTGCTGAAAGTAGGTGAACTGCGTGACCTCCATGCCGTTGAGCCACACCTCCCAGCCCAGGCCCCAGCAGCCCAGCGTGGGGTTTTCCCAATCGTCTTCCACAAAGCGCACGTCGTTGACCTTGAGATCAAAACCCAGCGCTTTCAATGAGCCGAGGTAAAGGTCGAGGATGTTCGCCGGCGCGGGCTTCAGCACCACCTGGTACTGGTAGTAATGCTGCAGACGGTTCGGGTTCTCGCCGTAGCGGCCGTCTTTGGGGCGGCGGCTGGGCTGCACGTACGCGGCCTTCCAGGGCTCGGGGCCGATGGCGCGTAGAAAGGTGGCCGTGTGGCTGGTGCCGGCGCCGACTTCCATGTCGTAGGGCTGCAGCAAAGCGCAGCCCTGCTCGGCCCAATAGGACTGCAAGGTGAGGATGATTTGCTGGAAGCTCAGCATGGGAGGCGTTTTGGTTCGGCGTAATCCCTTGAGGTTTCGGGCCGCCTAGGCACGTAGCCTTGGCAGGGCTGTCGACCCAACTATCCCTCCTCAGCCTGGTGCAGGCTACCATGGTTTTCTCGGTGGCACTCGAGC
>JANMMH010000264.1:0-1853 GCA_031373055.1 Rubrivivax sp.
CAGGCAATGCCTTCGAGGGCGGGTAGGCGTTGGCCACCGACATGCGCCCGGCGTTCACCAGCGTGCGCGCGAATGCATAGCGCCGCGCCAGGCTGACGACGGCACGGCGCAAGCGCATCTCGGCGCTGGAGCGCGGCGCCAGGAAACGCGTGGTGCGCCGCGTCACGGCCAGGTTCTCGGCGGCGGCCGGGTGGCGTTCGTCCTGGTAGCTGTCGAGCAGATCGTCATCCACCCAGCCCTTGAGCACCCACGCCAATTTCCAACCCAGGTTGTTGGCGTCCTGGATGCCGGTGTTGCCACCGCGTGCACCAAAGGGGCTGACGACATGTGCCGCGTCGCCGATGAAAAAGATGCGCTCATGTCGAAAGTTGTCCAGCAGCAGGTCGCGGTATTGATACGGGCCGATCCAGACGAACTCGAGCTCGATGTCGCTCCCGAGCTGGGCCTGGATGCGCTGGCTGGCAAAGGCTGGGTCGCTCATCTGCTCGGTGCTGGCGTCTGCGGGCATTTGGTAGTCCAGCCGCCACACGCCGTCGGCCATGGGGTGCTGCCAGACGGCGCGGCCTTCATTGAATGGCGCGTCGATCCAGGTCCAGCGCTCTTGCGGCAGCGGCGCCTTGAAGCGTACGTCGGTGATGCACCAGCGGTCGGCGCTGCGGGTGCTGACGTGGGCTTCAACGCCGAGCTGCGCTCGGACGGGGCTGTGCACGCCGCTGGCGTCGACGACCCAGCGTGCTTTGAGCGAGTAGCCGCCCTCGGGGGTACGCACCTCAAGCTCAACATGGTCGGCGCGCGGCGTGAGCGTTTGCAGCTCGTGTTTCCAGCGCAGCTCGACACCACCGAGCTCCATGATGCGGTCGACCAAAAACCACTCGACGTAGAACTGCTGAATGTTGATGAAGGGCGGCTGCACCGACACACTGCTGGCTTGCAGGTTGAAGCTCCACACCTGCGGCTCACCCGAGAAGGTATTGCCCACCGACCAGCTCACGCCTTTGTCGCGAATGCGCTCATAGATGCCCAAGCGCGCAAAAATTTCCAGGCTCTTTTGCGCGTAGCAAATGCCGCGCGACGAAGCGCCACGCACGCCTACCGTGTCGTCGTCGTCGAGCAGCACGGCAGACACGCCGCGCTGCGCCAGGTCGCAGACCAGTGTCAGGCCGGCCAGGCCGCCGCCGACGATGACGACGTCATGCGTCTCAACGCCGGTCGGTCGGGGGGCGGCGGGCCACTGCGGCAGCACGTAGCTCGGCGCGAAACGATAGGCTGGGCTGTCCATGCACTTGGGGCGTTAAGCTCGTTAGAAATGGTCCAGCGTCGGGAAGCGGTCGTCGCCCTGCACGCAGTTCCACAGCGTGCAGGCGACACCCAGGTCACCGGTCCACAACGTGTGCCGGCCCTGGCCATGCACGGTACGTTCGGCCTCGACTTGTTCGATGCAGTGCATCGCCAACGCGCGAGCGCGACGCAGCCACAGCGCGTCACCAAAACGCCGCCACAGCTTCAAACAGGCCATGGCGCTGCCGGCGGTGCCGTGGCACAGCGACGCGCCTTTGCTCAAGGGGCCGGCGAACCAGGTCAGTTCGCCCGCGCCGCGCAGCAAGGCGTCCCAGGCTTCACTGCGCGGCACGCTGGCCAGACGGCAGATCACACCCGACGCGCCGTGGCAGTCTTGCACCAGGGGCAAGCGGCCCGCCACGCGCGCGGCGTCACTCATGGGGTGCCAGTTGATGCCGCGCACGCCCTCATGCTGGCCATGCAGCGCGGTGGCGGCCAGGGTTTGCAGCGCACGCACCTCGAAGGTCGCTGTCGTCAGCGCATCCAGGCAGCCGGCACCACGCAGTGCGGCGTAG
>JANMMH010000429.1:0-1690 GCA_031373055.1 Rubrivivax sp.
CGCGATCGACAGCTTCTTGTGATAGCAGAAATGCGGCACGTACACGCCGGCAGCGTCGGCCGCATGCATGACCATGCTGCCTTCGGCAACGCTGACCTTTTGGCCGTCGAGTTGAATTTCAATCATGGGGTTTAGGCGTGCTGCGGCACCAAACAAGTCTTGTGCTCAATGTGATGCACAAATTCATCGCGGAAATGTTTGAGCATGCCTTGCACCGGCATCGCGGCCGCATCGCCCAAGGCGCAAATGGTGCGACCTTTGATGTTGTCGGCCACCGAGTCGAGCAAAGCCAGATCGTCAGCGCGGCCCTTGCCGTGTTCGATGCGGTCGACCATGCGCCACAGCCAGCCCGTTCCCTCGCGGCACGGTGTGCATTGGCCGCAGCTTTCGTGCTGGTAGAAGTAGGACAGGCGAAGGAGGCTCTTGACCATGCACCGCGTCTCGTCCATCACGATCACCGCACCCGAGCCCAGCATCGAGCCGGCTTTGGCGATGGCGTCGTAGTCCATGGTGATGTCCATCATCACTTTGGCCGGCAACACGGGTGCCGACGAGCCGCCGGGAATGACGGCCTTCAATGCGCGGCCACCTTTGACGCCACCAGCCAATTCCAGCAATTTGGCAAACGGCGTGCCGAGCGGAATTTCGTAATTGCCGGGGCGTTGGACATCACCGACGATGGAGAAGATCTTGGTGCCGCCGTTGTTCGGCTTGCCGCATTCAAGGTAAGCCTGGCCACCGTGGTTGATGATCCACGGCACCGCTGCGAAAGTCTCGGTGTTGTTGATGGTGGTGGGCTTGCCGTAGAGGCCAAAGCTTGCGGGAAATGGCGGCTTGAAACGCGGCTGGCCTTTTTTGCCTTCCAGTGATTCGAGCAGCGCCGTCTCTTCGCCGCAGATGTAGGCGCCAAAACCGTGAAAGGCGTGCAGTTGGAAACTGAAGTCTGAGCCCGCGATACGGTCACCCAGTAGACCTGCCGCACGCGCCTCTTCCAGCGCCTCTTCAAAGCGCTCGTAGACCTCGAAGATCTCGCCGTGGATGTAGTTGTAGCCAACCTTGATGCCCATCGCGTAGGCGGCAATGGCCATGCCTTCAATCACGATGTGCGGGTTGTAGGCCAGGATGTCGCGGTCCTTGCAGGTGCCCGGTTCGCCTTCATCGGAATTGCACACCAGGTATTTCGGCCCCGGGTACATGCGCGGCATGAAGCTCCACTTCAGCCCGGTGGGGAACCCCGCACCACCGCGGCCGCGCAGGGCCGAGAGCTTCACTTCGGCGATGACCTGGTCGGGCGTCATGCCTGCACTCGGCTCAGCGCCGTCAGCCTTGCCGAGGATCTTTCTCAGCGCCGAATAACCACCACGTCGCACGTAGTCAGCCAAGCGCCAGTTCTTGCCATCGAGGCCAGCCACGATCTGCGGGCCGAGATGGCGGTCATGGAAACAAGTCTCGCGGCCACTGGCCTTGAACCTCGACAGGTCAGGCGTCATGCGGCAGACCTCAAGGTGTCGAGCAATTCATCGAGGCGCTGGTGGTTCATGAGGCTGAGCATCTCGCGGTCATTCACCAGCATCACGGGCGCGTCGGCGCAGGCGCCCAGGCATTCGCTGGGCTGCACGGTGAAGACGCCGTCAGCGGTGGTGCCATATGGCTCGACCCCGAGCTTGCTGCACAGATGCGCCAGCGCCTT
>JANMMH010000431.1:0-1656 GCA_031373055.1 Rubrivivax sp.
TCCACCGCCGCAGCCCATGCACGACAGCCTTTACAGGTCCGCCTGTGCAACATCCCTGCGGGCCAACGGCGCTGCGTTAGGGACGGAATACTGTCTCAATCAAGCGCACCCCAAAACGGTGGGTCGAAAGGTGGGTTTCAAGAAAGACGGGCCACAAAGGCCCGTATTTCCTAGCTTCTTGGTGGAGACGAGGAGGATCGAACTCCTGACCTTCGCATTGCGAACGCGACGCTCTCCCAGCTGAGCTACGCCCCCATCGCGGGCAAGTTTAGCATCGGCTTATCCGACGCAACCCCTGCCGCAACCCCGAGGAACTGATGCCGATGCGACGCCAGACCGACCCCGATTGGCTCAACACCCAATACAACAACCGCGCCCGCGTGGCCGACCATGCGCAAGTACTTGCGGGCTGGGCTGAGGCGTCGGCGCTGGCGCGTGCACAGTCGCGCTGTGAGCTGGACATCGCTTACGGAAGCGGCCCCGGCGAGACACTAGACATCTTCCCCACCGCGCAAGCCAGTGCGCCCGTGCTGGTGTTCATTCATGGCGGCTACTGGCGCGCGCTCGACAAGGCCGACCATAGCTTCGTCGCACCCGGGTTCGCGCAAGACGGCGCGGTGGTGGTGGTGCCGAACTACGCGTTGTGCCCGGCGGTGAGCATCGAGCACATCGCGCTGCAAATGGCTGCGGCGCTGGCGTGGACCTATCGACACATCGCGCAGCATGGTGGCGACCCTTCGCGCATCGTCGTCGTGGGCCACTCGGCCGGTGGGCATCTGGCGGCCATGCTGCTGTGCTGCCGCTGGAAGATGCTGGGTGAAGACCTGCCCGCGCAATTGGTGCATGCGGCCATGGGCATTTCGGGTCTGTACGACTTGGAACCCTTGCGCTTGACGCCGTTTTTGCAGGCCGACTTGCGGCTCACGCCGGCCGCCGTCAAGCGCTGCAGTCCGGCCTTCTTCGCGCGGCCCAAAGGCAAGTTCTACACGGCCGTGGGGCTGGAAGAAAGCGACGAGTTCCTGCGCCACAACCGGCTCATTCGCGACGCCTGGGGCCCGACCACGGTGCCGGTGTGCGAGACCTTGCCAGGGGCCAACCACTTCAACGTGCTGCACAGCCTGGCCGACCCGGCAGGGCGCTTGCATGACCTTGCCTTGAGGCTGCTGGGCAAGGCCTGACAATGCCTGCATGACCTTTGCCGACGACTCCCGCGGCCCTGCTGTTGGCCATCACGTCGACCCCAGGCTGCTTGCCCATCTCAACCCCGAACAGCTTGCCGCCGTCACCTTGCCGGCGGTGCCCGCGCTGATTCTTGCCGGCGCTGGCTCAGGCAAAACACGCGTGCTGACGACCCGCATCGCTTGGCTCTTGCACACCGGGCAGATGTCGCCCGGGGGCGTGCTCGCGGTGACCTTCACCAACAAGGCCGCCAAGGAGATGCTGACGCGCTTGTCGGCCATGCTGCCGGTGGCGGTGCGCGGCATGTGGATAGGCACCTTTCACGGCCTGTGCAATCGCTTCTTGCGCGCCCATTGGAAGTTAGCAAACCTGCCGCAGGGCTTTCAGATTCTGGACAGCAGCGACCAGCTCTCGGCCGTCAAGCGTGTCATCAAGAGCATGAACCTTGACGAAGAGCGCTTTGTGCCCAAGCAAGTG
>JANMMH010000313.1:0-1788 GCA_031373055.1 Rubrivivax sp.
CACCACGGCGTCGCGGCCCACAAGGTCAAGCCGGCTGATGTGGCCGTCGAGGTTGACCCGCAGGCACGGCCAGTTCAGCCGCGCCGCGACTTGCTCGACGTGCGTTGACTTGCCCGTGCCATGCAGGCCTTGCACCATGACACGACGGTTGTGCACAAAGCCCGCGAGCAGGGCTAACGTGACGTCGTGGTTGAAGCGGTAGGCGGGGTCGATTTCGGGCACATGCGCGCTGGGTTCGCGAAAGGCCAGCACCCGCATGTCACTGTGCAGGCCGAAGAGCTCGCGCGCCGAGACCTCGTGGTCGGGTAGTTAGTTCATGGTTTCTTCATGGGTGGGGGCGCTGGGCGTGCGTCAATGGCTGCCAGCGCGGCTGCCGCAGCTTGCAGCGCAGATAAAAGCTGCGGCGCCGTGGCTGCGGTCAAGCGCACCACCGGCGCCTGCGCGGCGATGCATAACGTTGAACGTGCTTTGACAGCGCCAGCCGGCACGAGTACCGCCACACACACCAGCCCGGGCAAGAACTCTTCGTCGTCGATGGCGTAGCCCTGCTTGCGCACCTTCTTCAGTTCAACTTCAAGCGCAGCCAAGTCGGTGATGGTCTTGGTGGTGCAGCGCTCCAGCGGCACATGTGCCAAGAGACGCACGCGCTGTGCCGGGCTCATTTGCGCCAGGAACATCTTGCCCGAGGCCGAGCAATGCAGCGGCACGCGCGAGCCGGGCTGCAAGTAAAAACGCAGCGGTGCGTGCGTCTCCACGCGGTCGAGGTACATCACTTCACTGCCGGCCAGTGCAGTGATGTTGCAGCTCTCGCCGACCTTGTCGACTAACGAGCGAAGCACGCGGTGGCGTGCGCCGTGGTGGCTGCTGTGCAAAAGCAGGCTCTCGGCCAGGCGGCGCAGGCGCGGCCCGCTGCTGTAGTGGCGGCCGTCACCTTCGCGCAGCAGGAGCCCCGCGCCTTCGAGCTGTTGCAGCATGCGGTGCATGCTCGGTTTGGGCCAGCCGGTCTCGTCGACCAGGCCTTGCAAAGAGACCAGGCGGTCTTTGGCGGCGATGGTCTCGAGCAGCGAAAACAGGCGCATCGCGGGCGAGTCAGCGGCCGGCGCAGCGGGCGCGGGGGGCACCGCTTTGGCGACGGTCTTGGCGCGCTTGGGCACGAGGCGAGTCATGATCGAAGCATAAGGCGATTCTTGTTTCCGGGACTCAGCGTTCCGAAAAACGGAATCCGTGTTGACTACTGCCATCGTGCCGGCCTACAGTCGGCGCCCACGCACAGGAGCGAAGACCATGAACAAACCCGAGAACTTGCCTGCCAGCAGCGTCGTCAGCGGCGTGCAAAAGATGACGCCTTCCGAAGCCTTCGTCGAGACCATGGTCGCCAACGGCGTGACCGAGATGTTCGGCATCATGGGCTCGGCTTTCATGGACGCGATGGACATCTTCGCGCCCGCCGGCATCCGCCTCATCCCCGTCGTACACGAGCAAGGCGCGGGCCACATGGCCGACGGCTATGCGCGCGTCAGCGGCCGCCATGGCGTGGTCATCGGCCAGAACGGCCCGGGCATCAGCAACTGCGTGACGGCCATTGCCGCCGCGTACTGGGCGCACAGCCCTGTCGTCATTGTCACGCCCGAGACCGGCACCATGGGCATGGGCCTGGGTGGGTTTCAAGAAGCCAACCAGTTGCCGATGTTCCAGGAGTTCACGCGCTACCAGGGCCACGTCAACAACAACAAGCGCATGGCCGAGTTCACCGCGCGTTGTTTCGACCGTGCCATGTCGGAAATGGGC
>JANMMH010000318.1:0-10930 GCA_031373055.1 Rubrivivax sp.
TGACCGGCACGCCGGCCTCGACCTGCTTGAGGAAGCCAATGATCTGCTCCTCGCTGTACTTGCTGGTTCTCATGTCCGTCATTCTCCAAGTTGACGGACTTCGCTACCTTTACGGTGGCATGGCTGGGAGGGGGCAGGTCAAGTCACAAGCAGGAATACAAGCGTGTCGCGCATGCGCTGCTGTCGAAACTGCTTGGCCTGGCGAATGCCGAATTCACTCGCGTGGTGATGACAGTGCGCATCCAGACGCAACAGGTCGCAGCTGAATCGGCATCGGCGAGTTCGACGTAGAACCAACCCCCGCATTTAGGGGGTGTGGCATGGTGTCAACCCTTGTTTGATGGCTGGTGGCGCGCGCTTATGGTTACGGCTTGCCGAACGTGTTTGCTTTGGTCTCGGCCCATGCGGGCAAACCAAGTTGCGCGTCGTTCACGAGTCGAAGTTTCTCGGCTTGTGCGGAACTAACAGAGGAGATCTTGATGCTGAACATCTTCCTGCGTGCGCGCACGCTGGCCATTGTGGCGGCGCTGTTCGCCACCCTATCAGCGGCGTGGGCCCAAGTTCCCGATGACGCGACAGCGGGCCTACCACTGGTCGAACGCGACCCCGCTGCGCGGGAGCCGGCGCCGGAGCCCGACAAACCCACGTTGCGCTTGCAGTGGCAGCGCCAGTCATGGGGCCTGGTGAGTCCGAGCTTTCGCGCCAACACCTTGAAAGAAGCGAAGAAGCACAACGCGATCAAGAACGCTCGTGGCCCAAAGTGGACCAGCGTTGGCCCGACCGGCGCGCGCTTCGCGCAGAACGGCAGCTTCACCGGCTACATCGCCGACAGCGGGCGTGCACGCACGATCCTGCCGCACCCGACCAATGCTGACGTCGTGTACTTCCTGTCCTCGGGCGGTGGCCTGTGGCGCACCAACAATTGGCAGTCGACAAATACCCAGTGGCAGGCGCTGACCGATGACCTGCCCACCACGGGTGGCGGCTCGGTCGCCTTCGGACGCAACCCCAATACCCTGTACCTTGGCCTGGGTGACCCGTATGACCAGATTCTGGTGGGCGGAGCCGTCGCCAAGTCGCGCAATGGCGGTAACAGCTGGGAGCCGGTGATCGAGCTTGGCTCGGCGATATCGATTCGTGACCTGAAGGTTGACACGAGCACCGACGTCGATGTTGTGCTTGTCGCCACCGACAGTGGCCTGTATCGCTCTGCGGACGCGGGCGCGAGCTACGCGGCGGTGTCCACGTTCAACGGCCTGTCGGTGTGGAGCATTGCCCGCACCAGTGCTGGCTGGTTGGCTTCCGCGCAGCCTTGCGCCGCAGGCGGCCTTCAGTGCGGCTTTGCGACAACCCTGTATCTGTCTACGGACCGTGGCGCCACGTGGGCGCCCATCAGCAACGGCGGCAACGTGTTCTCGCTTGCCGGACGCACCACCCTGGGCGTGGGCTTGCCTGGAGATGCCGTGGTGTACGCCTATTCCTCCACCGTAGGGGATGGCCAGATGCGGGATGTCTATCGTTCTGCCGATGGTGGGCAGACCTGGGTGGCCAATGGTGTGAATGCGGGCAAGGTGCCGACCAATCCGAACCCCAGCATGGCCAACATGAACATCTGTCAGGCTCAGTGTTGGTACAACCAAATGGTGCTGGTGGACCCGCGCGATCCATCACGCAACACAGTGTGGATTGGCGGAAACCTCGCGTCGGCGCGCAGCGTCAATGGCGGTGGCACTTGGTCGCTGATGACCTGGTGGCTGCCGGGCCAGGTGCCGCTGCCCTATTCGCACGCTGACTTCCACGCTGCGGCGTTCAAGACCACGGGTACGCCGACGCTGCTGCTGGGTAACGACGGCGGCATCTCGGACAGCACCAACGACGGCGCCACCTTCGGCACCGAGAAGAACAACGGCTTGGTGTCGCACCTCTTCTACACCATCAGCGGCAACCGCAAGCTGCCCAACGTGATCATCGGCGGCCTGCAGGACAACGGCACACGGCTGCGCGTGGATAACACCGGCAACTTCAACCAGGTGATTGGTGGCGACGGCATGGGCACGGCTTACAGCGTGGCCAATACCAACACCGTGATCGGCAGTTCGCAGGGTTCGGGCATGCGCACGAATCTGAGCAATAACGCGCCGATCGTTTTCCAAAACTGGGCATCTGCTACGAGTGGACTGAGCGACAGCGCAGGCTTCGGCTTCTTCACGTCCATCGTGCCGGCACCAGGGGCCTTGGATCCCAACGGCCGTACCTTCTTCCACTTCTCGGCGTCGCGGGTCTGGCGCACCGATAACGGTGGCCTGACCTGGACACGTATTGCGTCGGCGACTGCACCGACGTCGCCCGGCCTGCCGCCGAATAGACGCTTCCGCTCGAACTCTGGCAATCTAGGCGTCAGCCCGCAGGACCTGAATCGCATTGCGGTCGGTGCTGGCGGCGGCTTCATCGATATCACCACCAATGGCGGCGCAAGTTGGACCGACATCAACCTGATCGCCGCCGTGCCCGGCTTCCAGGGTTTCATCACCAACGTGCATTGGGCCGACAACCAGACCCTGTGGATCACTGCGGTTGCGCAAGCCGTCGGTGCTGTGCGCGTCATCAAGGCCACCATCGCCAACCCCGGCGACAGCTGGGCCACGGCGACCTTTACGCCGCGCCAGAACGGCCTGCCGGACGTGCCGGTCACACGCGTCCTGGTCGACCCGCGCGATACCAGCGGCAACACCGTGTACGCCGCTACCCATGTCGGCATCTACATCACCAGCGACGGTGGCCTGACCTGGGCGCCCTACGGTGTGGGCCTGCCCACAGTGCGGGTTAACGACATCTACATGCCACCGGACGGCGGCTTCATCCGCATCGCCACCTATGGCCGCGGTGTATGGGAGTTGCCGCAGATCGAGCTCGTGCAGACAGCACTCACTGACGACGTGCTGAGCTGCGACCGCGACGGCGTGCTTGACAACGGTGAAGCCGGTCGCCTGACGGTGACGCTGGCCAACCAGGGGCCCAACAACGTCAACCAGGTGGCGATGACCGTGACGTCCAGCAACCCGAACGTGAGCTTCCCCAACGGCAACACGGTGAGCTTCCCGCCGCTGCAGAAGTACGGCACGAGCACAGGCTCCATCGTCGTCGCGCTGAACGGCGCGGTGGGTGTCACGTCCAGCGACTTCAGTATCGCGATCGTCGCGCCCGAGATGGGCCAGCCCAGCCCGATCACCGTGGTCGCATCACACCGCATGAACTACGACGAGAAGCAGGCGGCGTCGACGACTGAGGCCGCCGGATCGGCCAACCATGGTTGGACGATTGCGGGCGGCGCAACCTCTGAGGCCAACATCCTGTCCTGGCAGCGCCGCGCGCTTTCGCCGACGAGCTATGTGTGGTGGGGCCCGGACAACAACGGCCAGGCCGATGGCGTGCGGCCCGAGGGGCCCGACGTGCAGGCGTTGACGTCGCCGACGATGAAGGTTGGTACCGGGCCGTTGCTGATCTCGTTCAAGCACCGCTTCGCGTTCGAAACGATAGGATGGGACGGTGGTGTGGTCGAGCTCAGCGCGGACAACGGTGCGACGTGGACTGACGTGGGCATCGGTGCCTACAACGGCGCGACCAACTCGTTGACATCCGCGCCCATCGGCGCAAACCGTCCCGCATTTGTCAACCGCATGGTCGGCTGGCCGAACTTCACCAACGTCAACCTGAATCTGGGATCGACATACGCTAACCGTGACGTGAAGTTGCGCTTCCGTATCGGCGCCGATGAGTCGACGGGTGCACCCGGTTGGGAGGTCACAGACATCAACGTCAATGGTCTGACCAATTCACCGTTCACGGCGCTGTTGCCGCACGCTGGCATTTGCTTGGCTCGATAGGCCGCGCAAGCAAATGAACGAGGGCGCTTCGGCGCCCTCGTTTTGTTATGGCTTCAACTTATTCGTGGGTTGCGCGCGGGCACTGAACACTGACATCTCTCGTGACATGCGAGCGCGCCACCTCACCCCGGCAAATCCCTCACCGCCAGCACCCCCTCAATCCCCCGCAACGCCGCCAGCGCCTCACCCGAGATCGCGCTGTCCACATCCACCAACGTATAGGCCATCTCCCCACGCGACTTGTTGACCATGTTGTGGATGTTCAGCCCAGCATGCGCCATGGTGGTGGAGATTTGGCCGAGCATGTTGGGCACGTTGGCGTTGGCGATGGCCACGCGCCAGTTCGATTCGCGCGGCATGCTGACCTGCGGGAAGTTCACGGCGTTGACGACGTTGCCGTGTTCCAGGTAGTCGCGCAGCTGGTCGACGACCATGATGGCGCAGTTCTCTTCGGCCTCAATCGTGCTCGCACCCAGGTGCGGCAGGGCGATCACGCCGGGGTGGCCTAGCACCTCAGCCGACGGGAAGTCGCAAACGTAGCTGGCCAGCCGCTTGGCCGCCAGCGCATCGATCAAGGCTTCGTCGGCGACGATGCCTTCGCGGCTGAAGTTCAAGAGCACCGCGCCTTCGCGCATGAGGCCGATGTTGGCGTGGTTGACGAGGTGGCGTGTGCTGTCTGCTAACGGCACATGTACGGTGACAAACTGGGCGTTGCGCAGCACATCGTTGACGCTCGCGGCGCGCTTGACTTGGGCCGGCAGGCTCCAGGCCGCGTCCACCGTGATGTGCGGGTCGAAGCCCATCACGTTCATGCCGAGTTTGATGGCAGCGTCGGCGACCAGGCAGCCGATCTTTCCCAGGCCGATGACGCCCAGCGTCTGCCCAGCGAGCTCGTAGCCGGCGAAGCTCTTTTTGCCGGCCTCGACTTGTTCGTCAAGATCCGCCGCCTTGGCGTCGAGCGTGGCCACGAAGCGCATGGCGGGCGCCAAGTTGCGCGCGGCCATCAGCATGCCGGCGAGCACGAGTTCTTTCACCGCGTTGGCGTTGGCGCCGGGGGCGTTGAAGACCGGCACGCCGCGTGCGCTCATCGCGGCCACGGGGATATTGTTGGTGCCCGCACCGGCGCGGCCGATGGCGCGCACGCTGGTGGGGATGTTCATGGCGTGCATGTCGGCTGAGCGCAGCAGCACGGCGGCGGGCTCGGCCACGTCTTTGCCCACGCGGTAGCGCTCGGCGGGGAAGCGAGACAGGCCGCTGGCCGAGATCTGGTTGAGCACCAAGATGCCGAGTCGCTGCGACGTGGTGTCAGCCATGTTTCGCCTCGAATTCCTTCATGTAAGCCACCAGTGCCACAACGCCTTCGATGGGCATGGCGTTGTAGATCGACGCGCGCATGCCGCCCACGGCGCGGTGGCCTTTGAGCTGCACCATGCCGCGCGCTTCGGCACCCTTCAGGAAGGCGCCGTCCAAGGCTTCGTCGCGCAGCTTGAAGGGCACGTTCATGAGGCTGCGGCAATCGCGTGCCACCGGGCTTGTGTAGAAGCTCGTGGCGTCGAGGAAGTCATACAGCACCGCCGCCTTCTTGCGGTTGTGCACTTCCATCGCACCCAATCCGCCGCGCGACTTGATCCAGTTGAAGACCAGCCCGGCGATGTAGATCGCGTACGTGGGCGGCGTGTTGAGCATCGAGTCGTTGTCGGCTTGCTGCTTGTAGTCGAAGGCCGAGGGTGTGAGCGGCATGGCCTGGCCGATCAAGTCCTCGCGCACGATGACGATGGTCAACCCCGCCGGGCCGATGTTCTTTTGCGCGCCGCCGTAGATCAGCCCGTACTTCGCCACATCGACCGGGCGCGAGAGGATGCTGCTGGACATGTCGGCGATGAGTGGCACGTCACCCACGTCGGGCGTGAAGTGGTATTCCACGCCGCCGATGGTTTCGTTGGAGCAGATGTGCACGTAGGCCGCGTCGGCGTCTAACTTCCAAGTGGCACGGGGCGGAATCGTGGTGTAGCCGCTGTCTTTGGCGCTCGCCGCGACGTTGATGCGCGCGTACTTGCCGGCTTCCTTGATCGACTTCTTGCTCCACTCGCCGGTGTCGATGTAGTCGGCGCTGGGTTTGCCGCGCAGCATGTTCATCGGCACGATGGCGTTTTCGCCGATGGCGCCGCCCTGCATGAAGAGCACCTTGTAGTTCGCGGGAATGGCCATCAGCTCGCGCAGCAGGCTTTCGGCTTCGGCGTGGATGGCCACGAACTCTTTGCCGCGGTGGCTCATCTCCATCACCGACATGCCCGAGCCGTGCCAGTCGAGCATCTCGCTGGCGGCGGTGCGCAGCACCGATTCGGGCAGCGCGGCGGGGCCGGCGCTGAAGTTGAAGACGCGGGTCATGGGGGTCCTTTTGGGAAGTGGTTTGCGTTGCGTGGCGGCTCGCGTGGTTCGTCGCGGATAGCCGCCGCCTGTCGCATTATCTCGGCGCGCCTGGGCTTGCCGCGAGAATGGCTGCCCTCGAACCTTCCAAGCCCGTTCATGCGAACAAGCCTTCGCTTCTTGACGCTGGTGCTGGCCAGCCTTGTCGCCGTCACCGCTGCGGCGCAAAACAACTCGGTGCAGGCCGTGCGCCTGCTGCCCGGTGAACAACTGTCGCTCGACGGCAGCCTGTCGCACCCAGCCTGGCAGCGCGCACCGGTGTTCTCGCGTTTCGTCGAAAAATTCCCCAACACCGGGGGGCCACCTTCGGAAGAAACCCGCGTGCAGGTGATGTTTGACGACCACGCGCTGTGGGTTGGCGTGACTGCACTGGACAAGAACCCCGCGCGCATCAGCGACGTGCCCGTGCGCAACGACGGCGTGAACCGCACGCAAGATTTCGTGGTGGTTTATGTCGACCCCATCGGCACCCAACGCTCGGCGCAGTTTTTCCGCATCAACGCTGCGGGCAGCATGGCCGACGGCATCCACACGGCGGCCGACGACAGCGAAGACTTCGCGCCCGACTTCGACTGGGACGGCGCCGTGCAGCGCAATGCCCAGGGCTGGACGGCGGTGCTGCGATTGCCGTTTGCGTCGCTGCGCTATGGCGATGGCGCGGGTGACGGTAGCCAGGGCGACTGGCGTTTCATGGTCGGCCGGCGTATCCCGCGCGACCAGTTCCACCTCACCACCTCAGTGTTGATCCCGCGTGAAGCACCCAGCTTCATCCACACCTTGCAGCCGCTAACGGGCGTGGTACTGCCACAGCGGCACCAGTTCCTGACCGTGCGGCCGAGCGTTACCCTGCGCAGCAGCCGCGAGCGCGATGTCGGCGCGCCCAGCACGAGTGCCCACAAAAGCGCGAGCAAGCTGGAAACCAGCCTCGACATCAAGTGGCGCCCGCTGGCCGAGCTGGTGCTGGACGGCACGCTCAAGCCCGATTTTTCGCAGGTGGCGCTGGATGTGCCACAGCTCGCCGGCAACTCGCGCTTTGCGCTGTTCTATCCCGAGAAGCGGCCCTTCTTTCTGGAGTCAGCCGACCTCTTGCGCACACCCACCGAAGCCTTCTACACGCGCAGCTTTACCGAGCCGCGCTGGGGCATGCGCGCGACATGGCGCTCAGCTGCCGTGGCCGGTGTGGCATTGGCCGTGGACGACCGCGGCGGCGGCCTGGTGGGCATTCCCGGCCCGTATGAAACGGGCTATCTCGAACAGCCTCCGTCCACCACGCTGGCCGCGCGTGTGCGCCGCGATGAAGGCCGCTTCCAGTGGGGCGGCGTGCTGGCCGCGCGGCGCTACGGCCAAGACCGCGGTGACAACAACGTCATCGGCCCTGACCTCGCCTGGCAGATCGACGACGCCTGGCGCACGCGTGCGCAGTGGTTGATGTCGCAGACCACGGCGCGTGCGGGCGCGAGCGCGCTTGAGCGTGGGTCGGCGGTGACAGGCCAGCGCGTCAACGTGCGTTTGCAGCGCCAGGTCGAAGGCGCCGAGACGGTCTTCACTTTGGACGACATCGGCAGCGACTTTCGCCATGACAGCGGCTTTGTAGCGCAGTCAGGTGTGCGCGCCATCACTGCGTTTCAAAGCAAGGGCTGGTTCGGTGTCGGCCCCTTCAATGAATTTTTCGTGAACGTGCAGGCCGAGCAGGTGCGCGACCGCGTGAATGGCCAGCTCGTCAAGCAGGTGTTGCGCCCGGGCCTGTGGTCCAGCGGCGCGCGCAACCTGGAGTGGTGGCTGGAGTACTTCCCGGTCTCGCAAGTACGCGCCAGCGCCAACACGGCGCTCTTGGCCGAGCACTTTGTCGCCTCGGGCCTGGTGCTCTCGCCCGCTGCGTGGTTCCCCTTGGTTGACGCCAATGTCTCGGTCGGGCAACTGGCCGACACCACGGCACTGCGTGTGCGCAGCGGTTTTCGCGGCAACCTCAAGGGCAAACTGCGGCCGCTGCGCCACCTGGAAATCGAGCCCACGTTTTCGATGTTCCGCTTGGACCGCGACGGCCAGCGCAGCTACGTCGAAAACGCCACGCAGGTACTGGCGGTATGGCACTTCGACGGCCGCCACAACCTGCGCGCCATCGTGCAGCAAACGGGCTTCGAGCGTCGCGCCGAGCCCGGCGTGGCCGCCGCCAAGGGTGCCAGCCGCGCCACGTCGCTGACCTACACCTGGCGACGCTCGGCCGGCACCTTGCTCTACGTCGGCGCCAGCCACTCCAGCAGTGGCGACCCGGTGCGCAATCGGGGCAGCGAAGCCTTCGTCAAGCTGCAATTTGACGTGGACGAGCTGCGCGCGGCGTGGTGAGCTGAGCACTCGACACGAAAGCCGCCGTCGGGCAGGGAATCCCCGGGCTCACCGCACCTGTCCAGCGTGAAGGGCGCGGCCTAAACTGCCGCGCATGAAAAACGTCGTCATCTCCGGCACGGGGCTCTACACCCCGCCGCACGTCATCACCAACGCCGAGTTGGTGGCCTCCTACAACGCTTACGCGGCACTGCAAAACGAGCAGCATGCGCTGTCCATTGCCGCTGGTGAGCGCGCGGCCTTGGTGCCGTCGAGCGAAGAGTTCATCGAAAAGGCCTCGGGCATCAAGCGCCGCTTCGTCATCGACAAGGCCGGCGTGCTCGACCCCACGCGCATGAAGCCGCGCTTTATGCCCCGTGGCGATAGCGAGCTATCACTCATGGCCGAGATTGGCGTCGCGGCCGCGCGCGCTGCCATAGCCGCAGCCGGCAAGGAGGGTAGCGACATTGACGGCGTGCTCTGCGCCGCGGCCAACATGCAGCGCGCCTACCCGGCCATGGCCTGCGAGATCCAGCAGGCCATCGGCGCGGGCGGTTACGGCTTTGACATGAACGTGGCCTGCTCGTCGGCCACTTTCGGCATCGAACAGGCGGTGAACGCCGTGCGCAGCGGCAGCGCGCGCTGCGTGCTCGTGGTCAGCCCCGAAATCACCTCGGCGCACCTGGAATGGCGCGACCGCGACTGCCACTTCATCTTCGGCGACGTGGCCACCGCCGTCATCGTGGAAGCCGAAGACACCGCAACCTCGAACGACCAGTGGCGCGTGCTCGGCACCCGGCTCGTGACGCAGTTCTCCAGCCACATCCGCAACAACGCTGGCTTCATGAACCGCTGCGAAGACACCGAGCCCGATGCGCGCGACAAGACCTTCTACCAAGAGGGCCGGAAGGTCTTCAAGGAAGTCGTGCCCATGGCCGCCGCGCACATTGAGCAGCACCTGGCCAGCCTGGGTTTGGAGCCGACTCAGGTTCGACGTTATTGGCTGCACCAGGCCAACTTGGGCATGAACCTCTTGGTGATGAAAAAGCTTGTCGGCGAGGCCACGCAAGACGTGGCGCCGGTGATCCTGGACGAGTACGCCAACACGGCCTCGGCCGGCTCCATCATCGCGTTTCACCTGCACCACGGTGACATGAAAGTGGGCGACCGCGGCGTCATCTGCTCCTTCGGCGCGGGCTACTCCATCGGCAGCGTGATCACCCAGCGCCTGTAGGCGGCGGCAGCCATGGCCGCCCCCGCCGCCAGCTTCTTCTGGCACGACTACGAGACCTTCGGCCGCAGCGCGCGGCGCGACCGGCCGGCGCAGTTTGCCGGCGTGCGCACCGATGCCGATCTGAACGAGATCGGCACGCCAGTGATGCATTACTGCCAACCGGCACCCGACAACCTGCCCGACCCCGAAAGCGTGCTGCTCACCGGCATCCTGCCCCAGCTGTGCCTGGAGCGCGGCCTGCCCGAGCACACGTTTGCCGACGCCATCGAAGCCGAACTGGCGCTGCCGGGCACCATCGGCGTGGGCTACAACAGCATCCGCTTTGACGACGAGTTCACGCGCTTTCTCTTCTGGCGCAACTTGATCGACCCCTACGCGCGCGAGTGGCGCAACGCCTGCGGCCGCTGGGACTTGCTGGACACCGTGCGCTGCACCTGGGCGCTGCGGCCCGAAGGCATGGAGTGGCCGCTACGCGAAGACGGTGGACCTTCGTTCAAGCTCGAGCACCTGACCCTTGCCAACGGGCTGGCGCATGAGGCCGCGCACGACGCGCTCTCCGACGTGCGTGCCACCGTGGCGCTGGCGCGCATCCTCAAGACCCGCAAGGCACGGCTGTGGGACTTCTGCCTTGGCCTGCGCGAGAAGAGCGCGGTGCAGGCCGAGCTCATCAGCGGCGCGCCGGTGTTGCACATCTCGGGCATGTACCCGGCGAGCCAGGGCTGCATGGCCATCGTGGCGCCTTTGGCGCCGCACCCCAGCAACCGCAACGAAGTCATCGTCTGGGACCTGGCGCACGACCCCGCCGAGCTGCTGGCGCTGGACGCCGCGGTGATTCGACAACGTTTGTTCACGCGCCAGGGGGATTTGCCCGAGGGCATGACGCGGCTGCCGCTGAAAACCATCCACATCAACAAGTCGCCGATCGTCATCAAGAACCTGGCCACGCTTACGCCCGAGCGTGCTGAGATGTTTGGCATCGACAAGGCGCTGGCGCTGCGCCATGCGCAAAACGTGGTGCGCGTGGCCGGCCCGATGCTGGGGGTGTGGGACCGTGTATTCGCGC
>JANMMH010000390.1:0-2521 GCA_031373055.1 Rubrivivax sp.
CTCAAGTCTTTCGTCTCACCGCTTTCGCAGCGGCCACCTTTATGAGTGCTTCTCTTTTGGCACAGACGCAGCCGCAAAGTCCGCCCAAAGCCCAGGCCTGGATTGACGTCGCCACCTTCAGCGGCTTGGGCATGCCCATGGGTACGGGCGCCAACCCCATGTCCGCCTTGGGTGGCTTGTTCGGTGGTGGCGGGGCGGCCAAAAACACCTTCGGCCAGACGCGCAGCATGGCCGCCGGCCGTTGGGTCGACGCCACCTTGATGGTGCGCGCCAACCCCGCGCTGGCCGAGGCGCAGTGGGCCGCGCCCGAAAGCTTCATGCGCCCGGCATTGAAGCTCGTGGCACCCGAGACACGCGAGCGCGTGCCTGACGAGAGCGACGACAAGCCGATCGAGCGCGACGTCGAAAAACCACGCGGCAAGCTGCTGATGTACTGGGGCTGCGGTGCTGCCGTGCGCGCCGGCCAGCCAAAGGTGCTGGACATGGCCAGCGCCACCGCCGCCGACCTCGGGCGCTTCTTCGTCAGCCGCAGCAGCACCAGCCGTGGTGCCCACGCCAGCGCCGGGCGGCCGCTGTGGCCTAACACGCAAGATGCGCGCATGGTGCCGGCTGGCGCCAGTCTGGCGGGTGAGCACCGCTTCACCGGGGCCGGCGTGCCCGAGAGCTTTCGCTTCCAGATTCCGCCGGCGCAAGACCTGATGCCGGTGTTGACGCTGAGCCAGAAAGTCAGTGCCGGCGCCACCGAGCTGGGCTGGAATGCGGCGGCCAACGCACGCGCGTACTTTGTCGCCGCCATGGGTGCGGGCGCGGGTGGTCGCGAAGAGATGGTGTTGTGGACGTCCAGCGAGTTGCCCGACACTGGCTTTGGCCTGGCCGACCACCAGACCAACGCGTCCGTCGACCGCTGGCTTAGCGAACGCGTGCTGCTCAGCCCGTCGACCACGCAATGCACCGTGCCCGCAGGTGTTTTCACCGGCGGCGGCGCCATGCTGCGACTGGTGGGCTACGGCAGCGAGTTGAACCTGGCGCACCCGCCGCGCCCAAGTGATGTGCGCCAGCGCTGGGAACCGGAGTGGGCCGTCAAGCTGCGCGTCAAGACCATCACCAGCGGCATGCTGGGCATGGAAGACATGGCCGCAGCGCCCGGCAGCAGCCCGACGCAAGACAAGCCTGAAGAGACTGAGAAGAAGCCCAACCCTTTGGGCATTCTTCGCGGCATCCTGGGCCGCTGAGGCCCACTAGCCCAGCGTCGCGCGGTCGGGCAGCTCGTTGGGGTTGGCTTGGCCCGGTGCCAGCGCGTAGTGCTCGCTCAGGGCTTGGTCGACGTGGCTGATGGCGGCCATCAAACCGGCTTCGAACTGGCCGGCGCGAAAGGCTGCACGCATGTCGGCCATCACGGCTTCCCAGTGCGCCTGCGGCACGTGGCGCGCCAGGCCGCGGTCGGCCACGATCTCGATGGCGTGGTCGGCCAGCAGCAGGTAGATCAGCACGCCGTTGTTGTGCTCGGTGTCCCACACGCGCAGCTTGCCGAACATGGTGACGGCGCGGGCGCGGGCTGGCAGATCGCGCCACAGGTACGACAGCGGCAGGCCAGCTTCCACCAGCACGCGGATTTCGCCGCTGTGCAGCGCTTCGCTCTGCGCCACGCGGGCTTGCAAGCGCGCCAGCGCAGCGGCGTCGAGCGCGCGCGCGGCGTCGCTTTCGTCGAGCCAGCGGTGTTTGAGCAGGCGTTTGAGGTTCATCGCGTCATCACTTTCGCCGCTACCAGTCGCCCGAGGCGCCGCCGCCACCGAAGTCACCACCGCCGCCCGACGAGAAGCCGCCGCCACCCCCGCTACCGCCACCCCAGCTGCCACCGCCGAAGCCACCGCTGCCACCACCACCCCAGCCACCACGTGAGTTGCCGCGCGCCAAACGCTGCGCCGCCGCGCCCACACCCAGCAGGCCGACCACGATCAAGGTCACGACACCGGCCGCCACGCTCAGCAGCACGCTTTGGCTGAACCACCAGGCCAGCGCACCCGCGCCACCCGAGGTCAACACGCTGCCAAGCTTGCGGCCGAAGACGCGTGTGATGACGGTGGCGGCGATGGGCACGGCGATGAAGAGAAAGAGCCCCAGGTCTTCAAGGTTCAGGCCTTTGAGGAGGTCTTGCGTACCACCGACGCCACGCGTGTTTGGCGCAGGCAAGCCTTCACCGCCGATGCGCGCGTCGAGCTGCGTGACCGCCGCGGTCAAGCCCCCAGCGTAGTCACCGGTGCGAAACGCCGGCTTCATCGCCTGGTCGTTAACCCGGCGCGCGGCCAGATCGGGCACGGCGCCTTCCAGCGACTTGGCGACTTCGATGCGGATATGGCGGTCATTCTTGGCGACCACGATAAGCAGCCCGTCGCCGACGTTGCGCCGGCCGATCTTCCAGGCGTCGCCCACACGCTGCGCGTACGAGGCCACGTCTTCGGGCTGGGTGCTGGCGACCATCAGCACCACGAGTTGCGTGCCGCGCTTGGCTTCCAGTGCGGTG
>JANMMH010000392.1:0-8660 GCA_031373055.1 Rubrivivax sp.
GGGATACCTTGTCATTGCCGGCGGGCTGTTGGCGGCAGTTCATCAACACGGGCGCGCAAGACGCCGAGGCCTTGCTGGTGGTGGCTGGCGACAGCCGCAAGAAGGTGCGTTTCAAAGCCGATGTGCCCGCCGCTGCGGCCGGACTCGACACCACGCTGGACGCCGGCGGACGCCTGGCACGCCTCAGCCTGCTACCGCCCGCAATGACGGTGTGAACGCAACGCCGCTGGTCGCCCTGCCGGGCACCTTGCTTGACGGCCGCAGCCTGGCGGCGCTGTTGCAAGGCCTGCCGACCAAGACGATGGTGCTCGGCGAGGCACAGACGTTGGACGCCGAGGTCGATCGCCTGGTGGCTGATGCGCCAGCGCGGGCGGTGTGGCTGGGTCATTCGCTGGGCGGCATCGTGGCCCTGCACCTGGCGCTTCGGCACCCGCAACGGGTGTCCGCGCTGGTGCTGCTGGGCGCAAACGCCTGCGCCGGGCACGACAGCGGCCAAACCCGTCGCAACGCGCAATGGGCGCTGGCGAAGCAACAGGGCCTGTCAGCGCTGGCGCACAGCAAGCTTGCCCCAGGCTACGGCATGGCCAAAGACGATGTCGCGTTGGCCTGTTTGGTGGCTCAGGCGCAGGCCGTGGGCTTGCAACGCTTTGCGCACCAGTTGGCCTATGCCCAACAGCGCCCGGGCCTGCTGGCGCCGCGCCAGGCCTTGCAACTGCCGGTGCTGGCCATCAGCGGCGAACACGACAGCTTGTGCCCGCCCGAGCAAAGTGACGAGATCGTGGCGCTGGTAGCGCCGCCGTGGCCGGCCACGCACCACAGGCTTCCCGGCGCGGGGCACCTGTTCCCCATGCAGCAAGCGGCGATGGTTGCTGCGCACATGCACCCGTTTTTGGCCCGCCTGGCCACCCTGAAGGAGCCCTGCCCATGAAAACCAACCGCCTGCTCGAACTTTTCAGCGCCGGCAAGCCCGCCGTGGCCGGCTGGATGAGCATCGACTCGGCCTATGCCGCCGAACTGGTGGGCAGTGCCGGCTTCGATGCCGTTGTCGTCGACTGCCAGCACGGCATGGCTGGCCACGCGCAGATGCTGGCGATGCTGCAAGCGCTGTCGCACACACCAGCCGTGCCCATGGTGCGGGTCAGCCAGAACAACCTGGCCGAAATCAACCGGGCGCTTGACGCTGGCGCTTATGGCGTGATCTGCCCCATGGTGAACTCGGTCGCCGAGGCCGTGGCTTTTGGCCGCGCGTGCCGCTACTCCATGGACGGCGTGCAAGGCGATCGCTCCTTTGGCCCGGCACGCGGCCTGCTGGTGGGTGGTGCCGACTACCCGCAGCACGCCAACACGCAGATGCTGGCGCTGGCGATGATCGAGACCCGGGCCGGGCTGGATGTGGTCGAGGCCATCGCCGCCGTGGCGCTCATCGACGGCCTGTTCATCGGCCCTAGCGACCTTGGCATTGCCCTGGGCCTGGGCCCGGCCGCAGCGCATACGCACCCAGTGCTTGCGGCGGCCATCACCCGCATCCAGCAAGCTTGCAGCACGGCCGGCAAAGTGACGGGCATCTGGTGCGGCAGCGCCGAGATGGCGCGCGACATGCGGGCCCAAGGCCTGCAACTGGTGGTGCCAGGGCACGACGCCATCTGGCTCAAGGCCGAGATCGCGCGCAGGCTGGCGGTCATTCGCGAGGCGCCTGGAGACGCCTGAAGGCTCCACTCGCACTGTCGAACTGTCGAGCCGCGACTACCGTCATTCACTTCGACATACGGGCACGCCAGTATCTGTCCGTTGAGCCGAATGGCGGCTTCAAGGCATTGAGTTCAGCGCCGTCACTGTGAGTTCGAGGCCGCGCCAGGAAGCTGACTTCCGATGCGCCAGCCAGGGCTGGCCAAGGTCAGCTGTCGGCGAGGTCCGCGAACTGGCGCTGCCGGCCATAACCGGCCCCTGATGAACCACTCAGAATTTTCCCTGCTGGCCCGCCTTGGATGACTGGTTTACGGCGGCCAACTTGAACGCCGTGTTGGCTCGTCCCGGCCATAAGCGGTCCATCGGGACCGCGCCCGAAAGCTGACACCCAATGAGTGCCTCCGAACCCGAGCGAGCGGCAGCTCGTGCATCGACCACCTTCAGCCGTGGTTGCGAATCAGGCCTTGACGCCATGCCCGCAGGCGTTCCCTGTCGGTCCTATCGCGCCCTCGTGTCTCTACACGCGTTCGAGAACCAGCGCGATGCCCTGGCCCACGCCCACGCACATCGTGCACAGCGCGTAGCGGCCCCCGGTGTGATGCAGTTGGTTGATGGCGGTCGTGGCCAGGCGCGCACCGCTCGCGCCCAAGGGGTGACCCAAAGCGATGGCGCCGCCCCACATGTTCACCCGCTCGTCGTCGTCACGCAGGCCCAAGTCCCGCAGGACTGCCAGGCCCTGCGCCGCGAAGGCCTCGTTCAGCTCAATCACGTCCATCTGGGCCAGCGTCAACCCCGTCAGCTCCAGCACCTTGCGCGTTGCAGGTGCCGGGCCCATGCCCATGATGCGCGGCGCAACGCCTGCCGTGGCCATGGCCACCACGCGGGCCCGCGGAGTCAGGCCATGGCGCATTGCCGCCGCCTCGCTGGCCAGCAGCAGGGCGCAGGCACCGTCGTTCACGCCACTGGCGTTGCCGGCCGTCACGCTGCCGTCCGGCCGCACGACGCCCTTTAGCCTGGCCAGCGCCTCCAGGCTGATCTCCCGCGGGTGCTCGTCCTTGTCGACGACCAGCGGATCGCCCTTCTTGGCCGCAACGCTCACCGGCGTTATCTCGCGCGCCAGCAGCCCGGCCTGTTGCGCCGCGATCGCATGGCGCTGCGAGCGCAGCGCCATGCGGTCCTGCGCCTCGCGTTCGATACGGAACTCGGTGGCGACGTTCTCTGCCGTCTCGGGCATGCTGTCCACGCCGTAGCGCCTTTTCATCTCTGCATTGACGAAGCGCCAGCCGATGGTGGTGTCGTAGACCGCATGGTTGCGGCTGAACGCGCTCTCGGCCTTGGGCATGACGAAGGGCGCGCGGCTCATGCTCTCGACCCCGCCGGCGATCATCAACGCGGCTTCTCCGGCCTTGATCGTGCGGGCGGCGGTGCCCAGTGCATCAAGCCCGCTCCCGCAGAGGCGGTTGACCGTCACCCCGGGCACTTGTTCGGGCAGGCCGGCCAGCAGCGCGGCCATGCGCGCCACGTTGCGGTTGTCTTCGCCGGCCTGGTTGGCGCAACCGTAGATCACGTCGGTGATCGCACCCCAGTCCACCTGCGGGTTTCGCGTCATCAGCGCCTTGAGGGGCACAGCGCCAAGATCGTCGGCGCGTACACTCGCGAGCGCCCCTGCATAGCGGCCGAAGGGCGTGCGGATCGCGTCGCAGATGTAGGCTTGGCCAGTCGTCATGTCGTTGCCCTCTCGTCCGGAATTCGTCTCTCGTTGCTGGTCGATCTTCAGCGATGCGCTGGATCGCCAGTCCCGGTGGTGGCCGCCAGGTCGAACAGGCTGGTGGCTTCCAGGTCCAGCACTTCCTGCCCGCTTCGATTGAAAAGCTGCCAGCGCCACCGCAGGATGCCGAGGGTGGGCCTGTTGCGCGAACACCTGGTCTCGATGACCGTTGCGCGCAGTGACAGCTCATCACCCGGACGCACCGGATGGGGCCATCGCACATCGGCCACGCCCGGCGACGCGAAGCTCTCCGACCCCTGCAAGGCCGCGTCGGCTGCAAGACGCATGGCGATCGCGCAGGTATGCCACCCGCTGGCGATCAGGCCGCCGAATCGACCTTTAGCGGCGGCGGCGGGATCGGTGTGGAACCACTGCGGGTCGAAGGCCTGCGCGAAGCTGAGCACCTCCGACTCGCCGACGGCATAGGGCCCGGCCTCGATGATCTGGCCGGCCCGGAAGTCGAGGAACCTCATTGCCGCGTCTCGAACCGTGCCGCGCGCCGCTCGTTCACGGCGGCCACACCTTCACGCGCGTCGGCCCCCGCGAAGCCCAGGATCTCGAGCGCCAGCGAGTGCTCAAACGCCGGCCAGGCGGCCCGCAGCCAGTGGTTCAGGGTGCGCTTGGTGAAGGCCAGCGCCGTCGGGCTTCCCGCTGCGAGCTGCCGCGCTACCTCGCGTGCCTTGTCCAGCAGTTGATCGTCAGGAACCGCCAAGCTGACCAGGCCGATGCGCTCGGCCTCGGCGCCGTCGATGGCGTTGCAGAGCAACAGGTGGTACTTCGCTTTGGCCATGCCGCACAACAGCGGCCAGATCACGGCCGCATGGTCGCCCGCGGCAACGCCGATCTTGGTGTGACCGTCGATGATCTTGGCGCGGTGCCCTGCGATCGAGACATCAGCCAGCAGCGCGATGGCCGCACCGGCGCCGACGGCCGCGCCGTTGATGGCCGACACGATGGGCAGATCGCACTCGATCATGCCTTGCACGATCGCCCGGCCCTCCTGCATCACTCGCAGCCGCGCGACCTGACTGTCGCGCATGCTCTTGACCACGTCGGGCGTGCCGCCGGCGCAGGAGCCCTTGCCGACGCTGCGCATGAGGATCGCGCGCACGCCGGGTTCGGCTTGCAGACGCTGCCAGATCGAACCCAGTTCGGCATGCCCTCGGGCGTCGGTGGCAGGCATGCTGCCCTCGGGGCCGAACACAAGTTCGGCCACGCCGTCATCAGCCAGGTGGGCCTGCAGATGCGGGCCAAGGTCGATCGGTTCGCGCATCAGCCGTTCCTCGCAGTGTCGTGTTGACGCCGTGATGCCACGGCCTGGGCCTGGCGTCGAAGTCCGGAGCTGGCCCGGTAGCGCTCTCCGCGGTAATGGGCATCCAGGGCGTCGAGTGTGCCCACCACGCCTTGGGCGCTCCATGCCGCCAACCATTCGAAGGGCCCCTGCGGATAGTTCACCCCGAGCTTCATCGCGGCATCGGCGCCCGCAGCGGTGCAGACACCTTGCGCCACCGCATCAACGGCCTCGTTGATCAGCATCGCCAGGGTGCGCGCGACAACGAGCCCTGGCAGATCGACCATCCGAACCGGCATGAAACCGAGCGCAGCCAGCCAGCACCGTACCTGCTGCTGCCAGCATGCGTCGGCGCCCTCGGCCATGGCGTAGGCCAGCGGGCGCCGCGTCGTCTGGGTCGCGTCGAAGCGGTCGAAGACGGCGATGTCGGGACTGCCCCGAAGTGCTGCCAGTTCGCTGGCCGGACGACCGTCGGTGAGGACCAGCCTCGCGCCGTCGATGCACAGGCCCGTCCAAGGGCTGGACAAGTCGCGCTCGACATCGCAGTTCAAGGCACGAGAAGTGGCCGCAGCCAGGGCCTGCGCGATGGCGTCGCCACCATGCACGACCAAGGACCGGGGTGTCGTCAGCGTCCCGGCTTCGGGCAGCGCCAGCGAAGGCAGACCTTCGGGGTAGCGATAGAAGCCGCGGCCCGTCTTGCGCCCCAGGAGACCGCCGTCGACGAGTTCGCGCTGAACCAGCGATGGCATGTAGCGCTTGTCGAAGAAGTTGGCCTCGTACACCGACTGGGTGACGGCCAGGTTGGTGTCATGGCCGATCAGGTCCATCAATTCGCATGGTCCCATGCGAAAGCCGACCGCCTTCAGGCAGGCGTCCAGCGCCTCGGGTGACGCGGCCTGCTCCTGCAGCAGGGCCAGCGTCTCGGCGTAGTAGGGACGTGCGATGCGGTTTACGATGAAGCCGGGCGTGCTCCTGGCGTGCACCGGCACCTTGCCCCAGGCCTTGCTCAGATCGAAGATGGCACTGGCCACGGCCGGCGAAGTCTGCAGGCCGCTCACCACCTCGACCAACTTCATCAGCGGCACCGGGTTGAAGAAGTGCATGCCGACCAGGCGGCCTGGATGCTGCAAGCCGTTGGCGATGGCCGTGACGCTGATCGACGAGGTGTTGGTCGCCAGCACTGCTTCGGCACTCAACACGTCTTCGAGCTGCTTGAACAGGCTGCGTTTGGCGTCCAGGTTCTCGACGATCGCCTCGATCGCCAGAAGTGCCGACACCGCATCGTTCAATCGAGCGATCGGCACGATGCGAGCCAGCGTGGCGCTGGCGTCCGAGCTGTTCAGCTTGCCTTTGCCGACAAGCGTGTCCAGCGTCGCGGCGAGTTTGGCCTTGGCCCCGGCCGCAGCACCCTCACGCAAATCGAACAGGAACACGTCGTGCCCGGCCTGGGCGGCCACCTGCGCGATGCCCGCGCCCATGATGCCGGCGCCGACCACCAGGACCGGAGCACGCGAAAGATCGAGATTCATGCGGACGGGTTCCAATGTGGAGGGCGCTTGGCCAGGAACGCCGCGAAACCTGACCGGGCTTCATCGGTGCCGCGCACCCGCGCGATCGTGGCGGCGGTGAGTTCTCGAACCTCCGGCGTGATCGGGCCGACAGCGAGCTGGGCGAAGAGCTGCTTGATCTCACGTTGGGCGCCAGGCCCGCCGGCCAGCAACTGGCGCGCGGCGTCGTCGACGGCCCGGTCCAGATCGGCAACAGGTGTCACGTGCTGCACAAGGCCCATGGCCAAAGCCTGGGCGGCGTCGATGCGCTCGGTGGTCAGTGCGAGGCGCCGCGCCTGTCGCTTGCCGACGGCGTTGACGACGTAGGGTCCGATCACCGCGGGCAGGATGCCGAAGCGAGCCTCGCTGACCGCGAAGTTGGCCGAATCGGCCGCAATCCCAATGTCGCAGGCGCACACCAGTCCCACGCCACCTCCCAGGGCAGCGCCTTGCACACGCGCTACCGTGGGCTTGGGGCAAGCCTCGATGCGGGCCAGCATGGCGGCAAAGCGCCTGGCGTCCTGCTGGTTCCACTCCAGGGTGGCCTCGCTCGCGCGCTGCATCCACTGCAAGTCGGCGCCGGCCGAGAAGTGTTTGCCGGCACCTGCCAGCACGATGACTCTGACATCCGGTGCTTCCGCCAGCGTGGAGAACGCAAAGTCGAGGTCGGCGATCATCGCCTCGTCAAAGGCGTTGAAGACCTCGGGGCGAGACATCGTCACCTGCGCTACGCCATGGGCGCGGCGCGCGACGGTCAGCGTGCGCATATCGGATGTATCCCTGTCGGCCATCAATAGGTCTCGAGGTGCAGGCGACCATTGCGCTTGAGCGCAGCGCCGATGTCGTCCCAGTTCAACCCGGCCTGCACGGCAATGTCGCGCAGCGCCAGCACGACGCCTTCTTCCATGCTCTTGAGGCCGCAGACGTAGAAGTAGCTGTTGGCGTCGGCCAGCAGCTTGGCCAGATCCGCAGCGCGCTCGCGCATAGCGTCCTGCACGTAGCGCTTGGGCTGTCCGGGCGTGCGGCTGAATGCGAAGCTGATGTCGATGAAGTCCTTGGGCAGGCTCTGCAGCGGGCCGAAGTAGGGCAGTTCTTCCTTCGTGCGAGCGCCGAAGAACAGCATCAGCTTGCCGCTTTCGAATTTGCCTGAGGCCCTGAGCCGCCGCCGCCACTCGGTCATTGCCCGCATCGGCGCGCTGCCGGTGCCGGTGCAGATCATCACGACGTGGCTGCGTGGATGGTTGGGCATCAGGAAGCTGGCGCCGAAGGGGCCGATGACCTGCACCTTGTCGCCGACCTTGAGGTCGCACAAGTAGTTGCTGGCCACGCCGCGCACCGGGTTGCCCTGGTAGTCCTCGAGCACCCGCTTGATCGTGAGCGAGAGGTTGTTGTAGCCCGGCCGCTCGCCATTGCGCGGGCTGGCGATCGAGTACTGGCGCGGGTGGTGGGCCCGGCCGTTGGCATCCAGCCCCGGCGGCAAGATGGCTATGGACTGGCCTTCGAGCACGGGGAACGGCGTCGAACCGAAGTCCAGCACCACGTGGTGCGTGTCGTAGTCCTTGCCAACCTCGGTCACGCGCACGTTGCCGCTGACGGTGGCGGTGATGGTCTTCTCGGAAGCCTTTGGGCCGTAGAGGTTGGTGTACGCGTGCGCGGCGGACCAGGGAGGAAGCTGTGCGCCAAACTGCGCGCTCTGGAAAGGCGTCTCACCGCTAGCCGCCGTCGGCGACACCGCCGCCCGGGTGGCCTCGGCGGCACCAGGCGCGACGCCGGCTTCAGCCAGCTCCTCGGCACTCAGCTCGGCGGGCAGCTCGCCCCAGCCGAGTTGATCCTGCACGCTGTAGGTGCGCAGCTTGGGCATGGTGCGCCAGTTGTCGATGGAGCCGGTCGGGCAGGGCGAAATGCAGGCCATGCACAGGTTGCAGATGTCCGCATCGACCACGTAGTTGTTCGAGTCGTGGCTGATTGCCTTGACCGGACAGATCGCTTCGCAGGTGTTGCAGCGAATGCAGATCTCGGGGTCGATCAGGTGCTGCTTGATGACGATGACGTCGCTCTGGTCCACGGCTGTCTCCTTGTTTTTTTCTCCCCCCCCCTGCAAGGGGGAGGGCAGGGGTGGGGGTTGAAGTGCTGAGGGGCCGCTCACGCAGCCTCAGCCGCTTGCGACATTCAACCCCCACCCCAACCCTCCCCCTGCAAGGGGGAGGGAGCAACGTCAATTAAAGCGCACGTATTCGAAATTGACCGGCTGGCGGTTGATGCCGATTGCAGGCGGCGCGATCCAGTTCGCGTACTTGCCCGGTTCGACCACCCTGCCCATCAACGACGCAACGAACGCGCGATCCTCGGCCGACGGCAGCCATTTGTT
>JANMMH010000423.1:0-5240 GCA_031373055.1 Rubrivivax sp.
GCAGCAAGCGACGCTGGGTCGTCGTCTTGCAGTTCCTCATCGGCGTGGCCCTGGCGTGCATTGCGCTCACCGTGCCCGGCAGTGGTTTCCTGCGCGTCACGCTGGCCATCTTCTGGCTCATGGCCTTCGCCTCGGCGACGCACGACATCGCCGCCGACGGTTTCTACATGCTCGCCATGAGCGAAAAATCGCAGGCCGCCTACGTGGGTGTGCGCAGCACGTTCTACCGTCTGGCGATGATTGCGGGCCAGGGCGGGCTGGTGTATCTGGCCGGCATGTGGACCGACCGCACGGGCCAGGCCAGCACCGCGTGGGCCATGGTTTTCGCCGTCTTGGCCGCCGGTTTTGGGTTGGCCGCGCTGTGGCACCTGTGGGCTTTGCCGCGGCCGCCGCTAGACAAACCCGCGCCGCGCAGCGGCACTTTCTGGGCCGACTTCGGCACGGTCTTCGCAGCCTTCTTTCGCCAGCCCGATATCTTGCGCGTGCTGGCCTTCCTGCTGCTGTTCCGCTTCGCCGAAGCGCAGCTCTTGAAGCTCGTTACGCCCTTCATGCTGGACCCGCTCACCGCCGGCGGCCTGGGCTTGAAGACGCAAGACGTGGGCATCGCCTACGGCACAGTGGGCATCATCGCGCTCACGCTGGGCGGCCTGCTCGGCGGCTGGGTCATCTCGCGCGCGGGCCTGCGCCGTACGCTGTGGCCGCTGATGATCAGCATGCACGCGCCCAACACCGTGTTCATCGCACTGGCGTGGTGGCAGCCGCAAAGCCTGTGGCTGGTCAGTGCAGGTGTGGCGTTAGAACAGTTCGGCTATGGCTTTGGTTTCACCGCCTACATGGTCTTCATGTTGATGGTGGCCAGTGGACCACCCGGCCCGATAGGGCCGGACGGCACGGTCGGCACGAATCCGCACAAGACGGCGCACTACGCGCTGTGCACGGGCTTCATGGCGCTGGGGATGATGCTGCCGGGCATGTGGGCGGGCTGGCTGCAGCAGCAGCTAGGCTACGTCAACTTCTTCATCTGGGCTTGCGTGGCGACGGTGCCTTCGTTCCTGGCGGCAGCGTTCATCCGCATCGACCCGGGGTTCGGGCAGCGATCACCGAATTGAGCGCATGTGACGAGCGCCCGCGCGACACGCGGTCACTTGGCGAATGACGGGTGCCTGCGCGGCCGGGGCTAGCGCGACGGCGACTCGGCCCTCGCGGCCTGCGCGGCCGGCGGCGCAAACCGCCGCCCCGGCTTGGCCGCCGCCTCAAACATCGGCATCACACGCGCGAGCTTGCCCTCGATGTCGGCAATGCGCGCCGGCCCGGCGGGGTGGGTGGATAGCATCGCGGGCGGCGCGCCGCCGCCCGCACCCATCATCTTTTGCCACAGCGTGACGCCTTTGCGCGGGTCGTAGCCGGCGCGCGCGGCCATCACCAGGCCAAGGCCGTCGGCCTCGGTTTCGTCGTCGCGGCTGTACTTCAACGACAGCAACTTGCTGCCCAGCTGCGCGCCGATATCACCCAGCTGGCCCAGGCCGAACAAGGCCGCGCCCAAACGCAGCGCGCCGTTGGTGACGGCGTTTTTGCCCATCTGCTCGCGCGCGTGTTCCAAGAGCGCGTGCGCGGCTTCGTGGCCCATGATCATGGCCACTTCGTCGTCGTCGAGTTGCAGCTCGGACAGGATGCCGAAGTAGAAGGCGATCTTGCCGCCGGGCATGCAAAAGGCGTTGATGCTGCGGCTGCCGATGAGGTTGACTTCCCACTGCCAATCACGCGCGCGCTCGTTGCATTCGGGGGTGAAGGGGATGATGCGTTGAGCGATGAAGCGCAGGCGCTGCATCTGCGGGTGCTCTTGCGGCGCCAGCGCGTTCTGGCCCTTGGCCTGCGTCAGCATCTGGCGGTACTGCTGCCCTGCACCTTGCTCCACCTGTTCGGCCGAGATGGCCTTGGTGAAGTTGGAGCGTTTGCATTCGGGGATGTTGGCCGCCGCCGGCAGCGCTGCGCCCAGGCCACCGGCCAGCATGAGGCGGCTGAAGAGGCGCCGCGAGGGGCCTGGCACAGCGGCAAACCGGAGCCAGCGGCGTCGCGACCTGCGCGTCGGTGTGAAAGGGTCGGTGCATGTGCAATCCTTGTTAGCAGGGGCTGCCGATCGCGGCCAGCCAATTTTAGGAGCGTGGCGCCAGCAAGCGCGTCGCCGCCAAGGTGGCCAGTGTCGACAACACCAAGCAGCCGCCGATGACCCCGCCATAACTCCCCGTGTGATCAAACACCACGCCTGCCATCCAGGGCCCGAGCAGGTTGCCTAAGGCTGCACCTGAATAAAGCGTGCCGATGATGCCGGACACGGCGCGCGCGCCGAAGTAGTCCATGCACAGCGCAGGCATGAGGGAGACGATGCCGCCGTAGGCCAGGCCAATCCACAGCGCGAAGATGGCCAGTGCGGCGTAGCCACCTGCCGCCCACCACACCACGTAGGCCAGGCCCATCGCGCCCTGCATCAACACCAAGGTGCGCGCGCGGCCCAAGCGGTCGGCCAGTGCGCCGATGAAGAAGCGCCCGGTGAGGCTGCCCAGGCCGATGAGGCCGACCAGGCCGACGGCGCGTGCATCGTCAATACCGAGGTCGCGCGCAGCGGCCGAGACATGCGCGAAGGGGATGAACATGCTCGGGCTGGCGATCAGGCAGCCGAGATAGAGCCAGCGGAATTCGCGGCTGCGCATGGCCTGGCGCAAGCTCATGCCGGGCACGGCCTGCCCGGTGCCGACGCGAGCCACCGGCGCGCTTTGCAGCGATAGCGTGGCCGCCAGGCCAAGCACCAGGACCACCAGTGCCATCACCCGCATGGCGTCGCGCCAGCTCATCACGCCAATGGCCATCGCCACCAGCACGGGCATGACGATGGTGCCCGCGCCGATGCCCGCACTGGCCAGGCCAGCGGCCAGACCGCGCCGCGCCGTGAACCAGGGCTGCACGCAACCGATGGCCGGCGTGTACACGAGCGCGATGCCCACGCCGACGCCGACGCCGTAGGCGAGGTAAATGAGCTCGATGCGCTGCGCGAAGCTGCCGCCCAGCAGCCCGAGGGCGATGCAGACCATGCCCGCGCTGGTGACGGCGCGTGGGCCGAAGCGGTCGGCGAGCATGCCGCCGCCGGCGCCGAGGATGAAATACACCAGACCCGTGAGGCCGAACACGAGCGAGACCTCGGCGCGTGGCGCCTTGAAGTCGAGCGTGAAACTCTCGAAGAACGCAGCGAAGGAATAGGCCACGCCGAAGATCAGCGCCAGCGCGAAGAAACAGGCCCAGACGACGCGCCAGGCGCCGGGCGCTTCTTGATGCGCGCTCTGCCCGGCCCTCATTTGCTAACTTCCAAAGCACGCACCGTCCTGCGCAGCGTCCACAGCAGCACCAGCGCGGGCAGCGCCACCACCGTGCTGACGATGAAGAAGACCGGCCAGCCGATGCTTTGCGCGAGCACCCCCGCCAGCGGCCCGACCCACACGCGCCCGACTGAGGCAAACGCGCTGAGCAGCGCGAACTGCGTGGCGGTGAAGCGCTGCTGGCACAAGCTCATCAAGAAGGCCACAAAAGCAGCCGTGCCCATGCCGCCGGTGATGTTCTCGAAGGCCACCACCATCAACAGGCCACCGTCTACCGGCGTAGCTTGTGCCAGCTTGACGAAACCCCAGTCGAAGGCCGGGATGGACAGGCCCGCCAACGCGCCTTTGCCGTTCACCGCAAGCCACCAAAACCCGAGGTTGCTGAGCATTTGCAGCACGCCAAAGAGCATCAGCGCGCGCCACAGGCCCAGCTTCAACATCAGCGCGCCGCCGAGCAACGCGCCGCCAATCGTCAACCACAGGCCGATGAGCTTGTTGACCACGCCGACCTCGGCCGAGCTGTACTGCATGCTCGTCAAGAGGAAGGGTGTCATGAGCGAGCCAGCGAAAGCGTCGCCCAGTTTGTAGAGCACGATGAAGAGCAAGAAGCCCGCTGCACCGCGCTGGCTGAAGTAGTTGCGCAGCCCTCCCAGCAGCGTCTCGAAACGTGCGCGCCGCGCGGCCCAGGCGGCCAGCGGCAGCGTGAAGGCGATGCCCAAGAGCAGCGCCACCAGATCGACCCAGCGCTTTTGCAATGACACGGGCATGGCACTGCCGTCGAGCAGCGGCGCGATCAGGGCTGCAGACAGGCCGGGACCGAAACGGTCGCTGAGCAGGTAGCCCACGACGACGGCCAACACCACGGCCGCGAAGCCGATCAAGTCTTGCCGGGCGGGGGGGCGCGGTGTCGCGTCGGCGGCCAGCTTGGGCAGCCGCGGCAAGGCCAGCGCCGAGATCACGGCGGCCACCAGCATCAAGACGGCCATCAAGCGGTAGACCTCGGGCCAGCTCCAGCCTACGCCTTGCGCGGCGTCGGTCCAGATCATGGCCACGCCGCCCGAAAGAATCATCGCCAGGCGGTAGCCCATGACGTTGAGCGACGCGCCCAGGCCACGCTCGGGTGCGGGAAGTAGCTCCGTGCGGTAGGCGTCGATGACGACGTCTTGTGAGGCCGAGATGAAGGCCACCGCCACCGCCATCAAGGCGAATGCGCGCGTGGCGTCGGTGGGTGAAATCGACGCCAGCAGCACCAGCGCGCCGGCCATCAAAAGCTGCGTGAGCACCAGCCAGCCGCGGCGTCGGCCCAGCCAGGGCAGATCAAAACGGTCCATCAAGGGCGCCCACAAAAACTTGAAGGTGTAAGGCAGGCCCACCAGGCTCATGAAGCCGATGGCGGCGATGTCCAGACCCGAGGTCGACAGCCACGCCTGCATGGCCTGGCCGGTGAGCGCTAACGGTAAACCGGAGGCGAAGCCGAGCACGGTGACGACCACGGCGCGCCACCATGCGGCCAAGGGGTGATCGGGGCGATGGGGCGCGTGGCCGGCGGCGGCGGGGGTGTCGGGCATCGGGCGATTTTGCAGCCGCTGCCACAGGCCCGACAGGTTCCCGGGAAGCGCCCCTTGCGTGGCATGTCAGGGTGGCAAGCGACCCCGTGGTAGCGCCAGGCAAAGCGTGGTGCCGCCCGTGGCCGACGGCAGCGTGTGCAGCCGCCCGCCGTGCAAGGCTGCGATGCGCTGGGCGATGGCCAGCCCCAGGCCACCGAGGCCGCCGCCGCGATCACGCCGTATGGCCGGGTCGCGCACCGACACGCCGGCATTCAAGCGCTGCGCCAGCTCAGGCGGCATGCCCGGGCCGTGGTCGGCCACGAGC
>JANMMH010000432.1:0-12396 GCA_031373055.1 Rubrivivax sp.
TGCGGCAACTGCTTCGAGTGCGACAACTGCTATGGCGTGTGCCCCGACAACGCCGTCATCAAGCTCGGCCCCGGCAAGCGATTCGAGTTCAACCTGGACTACTGCAAAGGCTGCGGCATCTGTGTCGCCGAGTGCCCCTGCGGCGCGATCGAGATGGTGCCTGAAGACGTTTGAGCGCCTCGGTACAGACCCTAGTCGCGCCTTCTGCTTGACGTGCCTCAAACACCGCGCGGCGGCGCGCAGCACAGTCGGCGCCTCCTTTGGAGAAGCCGCGCGCAATGAAAGTGGCCCTGTTCGTCCCCTGCTACGTTGATGCCTTCTTCCCTGAAGTCGGCATCGCCACGCTCGAACTGCTCGAACGCCTGGGCTGCACGGTGGACTACCCGTTGGACCAGACCTGCTGCGGCCAACCGATGGCTAACAGCGGCTGCCATGCCGATGCGGCCGAGACCGAGGCCTTGTTCGCTAGGAACTTCGCCGGCTACGACCACATCGTGACGCCCTCGGGCAGTTGCGCCCACCATGTGCGCGACCAGATGACGGCCATCGAGCAGACGCCCGAGGTGCAACAGGTGCGGCGCCATACGCACGAGCTCGTTGAGTTCATTCACGACGTGCTGAAGGTGCACGAATTCCCCTGGGCCGAGTACCCGCGCAAGGTCGGGCTGCACATCGGTTGCGCCACGCTGCGCGGCCTGCGCGAGGCCAGCACCAGCGAGATCGTCGAGCCGGTTTTCAACAAGCCGGCAACGCTGCTCGCGGCCGTGAAGGGCCTGGAGTTCGTCAAGCCACAACGGAGCGATGAGTGCTGCGGCTTCGGCGGCACGTTCTCGGTCTTCGAGGAACCGGTCTCGGCCAAGATGGGCTACGACAAGGTCAACGACCACCACCGTGCCGGGGCCAAGTACATCGTCACGCCCGACATGTCCTGCGCGATGCACCAGAAAGGCTGCGCGCAGCGCCAAGGCCTGCCGCTGAAGTTCATCCACATCGCCCAGGTGCTTAACGGGGCGCGGTCGTGACGAACGCGCGCGAGGCTCGCTCATGAAGCGCGTCGACCACGCCGAAGCTTCGTCGAAGTTCATCGCCGCGAAGGACCACGCCGATTTCCACGACAAGCGCCTGTGGGACCTGCGCAAGAAGCGCGACAGCGAGAGCGAGGCGATGCCCGAGTGGGAAGAGCTTCGCGTGCTCGCGTCGGCGATCAAGGAACACGCGCTGACGAATCTGGGCGACTACCTGCTGGAGTTCGAACGCAACGCCCAGGCCAATGGCGCCGTCGTGCACTGGGCCCGCGACGCCGCCGAGCACAACCAGATCGTGTTCGAGATCATGGCCTCGCACCAGGCCACCTTGCTCGTGAAGAGCAAGTCGATGCTGACCGACGAATGCGAGATGCGGCCCTTCCTCGAGAGGCGCGGCATCGAGATCATCGAGACCGATCTGGGCGAGCGCATCCAGCAACTCGACGACGAGCCGCCAAGCCACATCGTGGTGCCGGCCGTGCACAAGCTGCGCAGTGACGTGGCCGAGGTCTTCGGTCGCACCATCGGCACCGACCCGGCCAACCACGACGTGCCCTACCTGGCCGAAAGCCAGCGCCAGCACACGCGGCCGTACTACCTGAAGGCCCACGCTGGCATGACCGGCGCCAACTTTGCGGTTGCCGAAACCGGCAGCGTGGTGGTCTGCACCAACGAAGGCAATGCCGACCTGAGCGTGCACTTGCCGCCGCTCTATATCGCCTCGATCGGCATCGAGAAGGTGATCCCGAAGATCGAGCACCTGGGTGTCTTCGTGCGCATGCTCTCGCGCAGCGCGCTGGGCTCGCCGATCACGCAGATCACGTCGCACTTTCGCAAGCCGCGGCCGGGCACCGAGATGCACATCGTGCTGGTCGACAACGGCCGCTCCGAACGCCTGGGCATGGAGGACTTCTGGTACTCGCTCAAGTGCATTCGCTGCGGCGCCTGCATGAACACCTGCCCGGTGTACCGGCGAAGCGGCGGCCTGAGTTACGGCTCGACCTACTCCGGCCCGATCGGCGTGATCATCGACCCGAGTTTCAACCTGCGCAAATACAGCGCACTGCCCTTTGCGTCCACGCTCAACGGCAGTTGCACCAGTGTCTGCCCGGTGAAGATCAACATCCACGAGCAAATCTACAAGTGGCGCCAGATCATCGCCGAGCGCCACCAGTTGCCGATGGTCAAGAAGGAGGCCATGCGCCTGGCGGGCAAGGTGCTGTCGAGCCCGAAGATGTACCGCGCCGCGGTCGAAGCCGCCGCCGCCGGCATCGAGCACCTGCCGCGCGCGCTGGTCTACAACCCGTTCAACGCCTGGGGCCGCCAACGCGAGCTGCCAAGCGCGCCGCGTTCGACCTTCCGCCAGTGGTATCTCAAGAACCGCGGCGGCAAAGAGAAATGAACAGCCGCGACCTGATCCTCGACCGCGTGCGGCGCAACCAGCCTGCGCCGCGGCCCGCGCCCGAGGTACCGACCTTCGACGGTCCGCTGGCCGCACCGCTGGCGACGTTCACCAAGGCCCTGGCGCGCATGGGCGGCGTGGTCAACGAAGCGCCCGCACCGGGCTCGCTCGACGCCTTCATTCGCGAACGCTTCCCGCAGGCCAAGGTGATCTGTTCGGCGACGCCCGAAGTCATCGGCACGCGCGACGTGCAGTCGGTGCGCCATCCGGCCGACCTTGACGACGTCGACGTCGGCGTCGTGCGCGCTGTCTTCGGCATCGCCGAAACCGGCTCGGTGGCCTTGAGCGAGCGCGAGTTTGGCGTCAATGCGCTGGGCTTCCTGGCGCAGCACCTCGTGGTGCTGCTCGACCCGCAGGCGATCGTGCCGAACCTGCACCACGCCTACCAAAAGCGCGGCTTCTTCGATGCCGCCTACACGGTCTTGATGACCGGCCCCTCGGCCACGGCCGACATCGAAGGCGTCTTGATTCGTGGTGCGCAAGGCATCCGCACACTCACTGTGATCCCCCTGGCCATCTAAAACCAGCAACGGAGAAGCGCCATGGTTTGGCAACAAACGTACAACCCGTTCGCGAGCATGTTCCTGTCCACGCTCTTCGCCGCCGTGCCGGTGGTGGTGATGCTCGTGGGCCTGGGCTTCCTGCACCTGAAGGCGCATGTGGCCGCGGGCGCGGGCCTGCTCGCCGCGATGGCGATCGCCGTCTTTGCCTACGGCATGCCAGCCGAGATGGCCGGCAAGGCGGCCTTCCTCGGCGGGCTCACCGGGCTGCTGCCGATCGGCTGGATCGTGCTCAACATCATCTTCCTGCACCGCCTCGCCGACGAGAACGGCTCGTGCAAGATCCAGGAGGATTCGATCGCCAACGTGACGCAGGATCGCCGCCTGCAACTGCTGCTGATCGCGTTCTCGTACGGCGCGTTCTTTGAAGGCGCGGCAGGTTTCGGCACTCCGGTGGCGGTGACGGCAGCGATCCTGATCGGCCTGGGCTTTTCGCCGCTGGCCGCCTCGGGCCTGTCGCTGATTGCGAACACCGCGCCAGTGGCCTATGGCGCGCTGGGCACGCCGATCATCACGATGGCCAAAGTGCATGGCTATGACCTGATGGCGCTCTCGGCCATGGTCGGGCGGCAGTTGCCTTTCTTCTCGCTGCTGGTGCCGTTCTGGCTGATCTGGGCCTTCGCGGGGCGAAAGGGGATGATGGAAATCTGGCCGGCGATCCTGGTCTCGGGCCTGAGCTTCGCGATCCCGCAGTTCCTGGTGTCCAACTACATCGGGCCTGAGTTGGTCGACGTCATCGCGGCCATCAGCTCCATGGCCTGCCTGATCGTGTTCTTGCGCGTCTGGAAGCCCAAGACGATCTGGACTTCGACCTCACTGAAGGGCCACAAGGAAGAACTCGAAGCGGCCGAGCGTCTGCGCACGGTGGGCGGCGCGGCTCCGACCGTCAAGACCTTCACCAAGCACCCGACAGCCGTCGTCGTGCGCGCCTGGATGCCCTGGCTGGTGCTGACGGTCTTCGTCTTCGCCTGGGGCCTGCCGGTCGTGAAGACGGCGTTGAACACCATCTTTGCGCCAGCCTTCCCCATCGCCGGCTTGCACCAGCTGATCGAGAAAGTGCCACCGGTGGTTCCCAAGGCGACCAAGGAAGCCGCGGTCTACACCCTGAACCTGCTCTCGGCCACGGGCACCGGCATCCTGCTGGCGGCCATCATCGGCGGCCTGTACATGAAGTACAACCCGCTGCAGCTGATCAATGGCTACGGCCGCACGATCTGGCGGGTGCGCTACTCGCTGCTAACGATCGTGCTGATGCTGGGCCTGGGGACGCTGACGCGCTACTCGGGCCTGGACACCACGCTCGGCCTGGCCTTCGCCAACACCGGGGTGTTCTACCCCTTCTTCGGCACCCTGATGGGTTGGCTGGGCGTGGCGCTCACGGGCTCTGACACGGCCTCGAACGTGCTCTTCGGTGGCATGCAGCGGGTGGCGGCGGAACAGCTGGGCCTGAGCCCGAACCTGATGGGTGCGGCCAACAGTTCGGGTGGCGTGATGGGCAAGATGATCGACGCCCAATCGATCGTCGTGGCCTCTACCGCCACCGGCTGGTTCAACCACGAGGGCGACATCCTGCGCTATGTCTTCTTCCACTCGCTGGCCCTGGCCTGCCTGGTCGGGCTGTACGTGACGCTGCAGGCCTACGTCTATCCGTTCACGTTGATGGTTATTCCATGACATGCCCGCCTTGCTGACGGGCGCGTACGACGCGCTGCATCGCGAGCTCAGCGCCTTCATCCCCGCCGCGCGGCTGATCAGCGACCCGCTGCGCCGGCTCGCCTGGGGCAGCGACGCCAGCTTCTACCGCCTGGTGCCGCACCTTGTGGTCGTTGCCGAGAGCGAGGACGAAGTTCGCCGCTTGCTGGCCTGCTGCGCGCGCCAGCAAACGCCGGTGACCTTTCGCGCCGCAGGCACCAGCCTGTCAGGCCAGGCGCTCAGTGACTCGGTGCTGGTGCTGCTGGGCGACGGCTGGCGCAAGGTCGAGCTCAGCGCCGACGCGCTGACCATCACGCTGGGGCCCGGTGTGATCGGCGCGGCGGCCAACCGGCGGCTCGCGCCGCACGGCCGCAAGATCGGGCCCGACCCGGCGTCGATCGACGCTGCCATGATCGGCGGCATCGCCGCCAACAACGCCAGCGGCATGTGCTGCGGCACGGCCCAGAACAGCTATCACACGCTGGCGGGCATGCGTGTCGTGCTGGCCGACGGCACGGTGCTCGATACCCGCGACGCGGCCAGCCGCGCCGCCTTTGTGGCCGAGCGCCCCGCGCTGGCGCAAGGGCTGGCCGAACTCGCGCGGCAGACGCGTGACGACACCACGCTCGCCGCGCGCATCCGCCACAAGTTCCGCATCAAGAACACCACCGGGTACAGCCTGAATGCGCTGGTCGATTTCACCGACCCGGTGGACATCTTGGCCCACCTGATGATCGGCTCGGAGGGCACGCTGGGCTTCATCAGCGAGATCACGTACTTCACGGTCGACGAGCATGCGCACAAGGCCAGCGCGTTGATCTTGTTCGAGCACCTGGAGGCGGCGTGCCAAGCCGTGACCTTGCTCGAGCACACGCCCGTCGCCGCTGTCGAGCTGCTCGACCGCGCTTCGCTTCGATCAGTACAGGACAAGCGAGGCATGCCGCCGGCCCTGCGCGAACTGCCGCCCGACGCCGCAGCGCTGTTGGTCGAAACGCGCGCCGAGACTGCGGCCGCGCTGGCGATCAAGATCGGCGCGATCACGCAGCAGCTGGCAACGATGGCGCTGGCCACGCCGCTGCACTTCAGCACCGACGCGGCCGAGTCGGCGGCGCTGTGGAGCGTGCGCAAGGGCATCTTCCCGGCGGTCGGCGCGGTGCGCGTCACGGGCACCACGGTGATCATTGAAGACGTGGCGTTCCCGGTCGAGCACCTGTCGGCCGCGACGATGGACCTGCAGCACTTGCTTCAGCAGCACGGCTACACCGAAGCGGTCGTCTTCGGTCATGCGTTGGCGGGCAACCTGCACTTCGTCTTCACGCAAGACTTTGGCAGTGCTGCCGAAGTCGAGCGCTACCGCCGCCTGATGGAGGCGGTGTGCGCCTTGGTGGTCGACACCTACGACGGCTCGCTCAAGGCCGAGCATGGCACCGGCCGCAACATGGCCCCTTTTGTCGAGCGCGAGTGGGGCACGCAGGCCTATGCGCTGATGCAGCGCATCAAGGCCCTGCTCGACCCGGAGGGCCTGCTCAACCCAGGCGTGATCCTCAACGCCGACCCGCAGGCGCACCTGAAGAACCTCAAGCCCCTGCCCGCCGCCGACCCGCTGATCGACAAGTGCATCGAATGCGGCTTTTGCGAGCCGAAATGCCCGTCGCGCGGCCTAACGCTGTCGCCGCGCCAGCGCATCGTCGGCTGGCGCGAGATCGCGCGGCTCGACGCGGCACAGGAGCCAAGCGCGCAGATGAAGCAGCTCTACGACTATCACGGCATCGAGACCTGCGCCGCCTGTGGCCTTTGCGCCACCGCCTGCCCGGTCGGCATCGAGACCGGCCTCTTGATCAAGGCGCTGCGCGGGCGCCGTACCGGGCCGCTGGCGCTGAAGGTGGCCGACGTCGCGGCCCGCAACTATGGCGCCCTGACGGCAGGCGTGCGTCTGGGGCTGGGCGCCGCCGATCTGGCGCATGGCGCCCTTGGCACGAGCGCGATGAAAGGCGCGCTGGATAGCCTGCGCAAGGCCTCGGGCGGGCGGCTGCCGAAGTGGTCGCCGGCGCTGGCGCGGCCGGTCCACTTCGTACCGCGCGCCTCAACCGCACAGCGCAGCGAACGCATCGTCTACTTCCCCAGTTGTGCCGCCCGCAATATGGGCCCGCAGCGCGGCGACGAGGGCGTGGAGATGCTGCCGCAAACGGCCGAGCGCCTGTTTCAAAAGGCCGGCTTCGATGTGCTCTACCCGGCCCCGCTCGACAGCCTGTGCTGCGGCCAACCCTTCGAGAGCAAGGGCTTGGCAGACGCAGCCAATCTGAAATCGAACGAGCTCGAAGCCGCGCTGCGCGACGCCAGCGAGGGCGGCCGCTGGCCGATCGTCTTCGACACGAGTCCGTGCACCTACCGCATGCAGCGCGTGCTGGCGGGCCGGCTGCAAGTCCACGACAGCATCGACTTTGTGCACGATCAGGTCTTGCCGCGCGTGCAACTGCAGCCGCAAGCCGGCACCGTGGCCGTGCACCCGGTGTGCAGCGTGCGCAAGATGGGCAGCGCCGACAAGCTGTTGGCTATCGCGCGTGCGTGCAGCGCCGAGGTGGTCAGCGTCGACGCGGTGCAGTGCTGCGGTTTTGCCGGCGAGCGCGGCTTTATGCGCCCCGAGTTGAACGAGCATGCCCTGCGCGATCTGAAGGCCGCCTTGCCCGCCGCCTGCAGCCGCGGCTATTCGAGCAGCAGGACCTGCGAGATTGGCTTGTCGGAGATGGCCGGCGTGCCCTACCAGTCGATCCTGTACCTGGTCGAGCGCAGCATCGTGGCGCTGTGATGGTAGGCCGTGCTGGGCTCGAACCAGCGACCAAAGGATTATGAGTCCTCTGCTCTAACCAACTGAGCTAACGGCCCTTGGTTTGTGCTCGCAAGGAGCCGCGATTCTAGGAGGCGTTTGCTGCTCTCGTTGCGCGGCACTGCCAGGCGGCCAGCTACTTCATCGACAACGCGTTACCGACCAGCCGCGCCGTGATGTCGACGATCTGGATCATGCGCTCGTACGCCATGCGCGTCGGGCCGATGACACCCAGCGTGCCAACGATGCGGCCGTCGACTTCATACGGCGCCGTCACCACCGAGAGTTCTTCGAAGGGCACGACCTGGCTCTCGCTGCCGATGTAGATGCGCACGCCTTCGGCGCGGCTGCTAACGTCCAAGAGACGCATCAACTCGGTCTTTTGCTCGAAGACGTCAAAGAGCCGGCGCAGGCCACCCAGGTCGTTGCCAAAGTCCTGCACGCCGATGAGCTTGTGCTCGCCCGAGACCACCACCGCTTCCTGGCTCTGCGCCATGACGTCGCTGCTGGCCTGCACGGCCATTTGCATCAGGCCGGCGATCTCACTGCGCAGCGCATCGATTTCGCGCTTGAGCCTCTCACGCACCTCTTCGATGGTCAGGCCGGCGTAGTGGCTGTTGAGGTAGTTGGTGGCTTCCAGCAGCTCGGACGCGCTGTGGTCACGCGCAGTGATGATGACGCGGTTTTGCACGTCGCCATCAGGCGCCACGATGATCACCAGCACGCGCTGCGGCCCCAGGCGCAGGAACTCGATGTGGTGAAAGACGCTGGTCTTGCGCGGCGCGGTGATGACGCCGACGAAGCTCGACAGATTCGACAGCAGGTGCGCCGCTTGCGTGATGACGCGCTGCGGTTGGTCGGGGTGCAGCTGCTCGCGCGCAGCGGCGACTTCGGGCGAGGTGTGGTCGAGCTCGCGTAACTCGATGGGCCGCGCCGTGAGCATGGTGTCGACAAAGAGGCGGTAGCCACGCGCGGTGGGCACGCGCCCGGCGCTGGTATGCGGGCTGGCGATGAGGCCCAACTCTTCCAGGTCGGCCATGACGTTGCGGATGGTCGCTGGCGACAGCTCCATGCCCGAGGCACGCGACAAGGTGCGTGAACCCACTGGCTGGCCGTCAGCGATGTAGCGCTCGACCAAGGTCTTCAGCAGGGTGCGGGCGCGGTCGTCAAGCATGGCGGTGATTGTAGGGAGGCGAGGCCCTGTGGCTGCGGCCGGTGCAGGCCATTGCCGAGGGTGGCGTATGTTGTAATGCGCCGCATGTCCAAGGGCTTCCGTCACGCTGCCATCGTGGGCAAATACCAGGCCCGGGGGATCCGCCCTTTGCTGGAAGAAGTGGCGCACTTCCTGCTCGGCCAGGGCCTCGAAGTCTCGTTCGAGAAGGACACCGCGCTGGCCACCGGCGTCACCAGTTTTGACGCGCTCACGCACAGTGAACTGGGCCAGCGCTGCGACCTCGCGGTGGTGGTGGGTGGTGACGGCACCATGCTCGGCATCGCGCGCGAATTGGCGCGCTGGAACCTGCCGCTGGTGGGCATCAACCAAGGCCGCCTGGGCTTCATCACCGACATCCCGCAAGACCAGTACCGCGACGCGCTAGCGCCCATGCTGGCGGGCGACTTCGAGGAAGAGCACCGCACCATGCTCGAGGGCGGCGTGTGGCGCGACGGCGAGAGGATCTTCGAGGGCCTATCGATGAACGACGTGGTGGTGAGCCGCGGCGCTACCGCCAGCATGGTGGAGCTGCGCGTCGACGTCGACGATGACCTCGTGGCCAATCTGCGCGCTGACGGCCTGATCGTGGCCTCGCCCACGGGCTCCACCGCCTACGCGCTGTCGGCGGGCGGGCCCATCCTGCACCCGGGCATTGCCGGCTGGGTGTTGGTGCCGATTGCCTCGCACACCTTGTCCAACCGGCCCATCGTGCTGCCCGACCACGGCGAGGTGCGCATCACCGTGGTGGCCGGGCGCGACGCCTCAGCCAACTTCGACATGCAAAGCCTGGCCAGCCTTTTGCACGGCGACCAGGTGCGCGTGCGTCGCTCGGTCTTCAAGGTGCGTTTTCTGCACCCTCGCGGGTGGAGTTATTACGCCACGCTGCGGCGCAAGCTGCGCTGGTACGAGGGCAACTGAGTGCTGCGCCGACTGAGCCTGCGCGACGTGGCCATCGTGCAGCAGCTCGACCTGGAGCTTGACGCCGGCTTCACCGTGCTCACCGGTGAAACCGGTGCGGGCAAGTCCATCCTGATCGACGCCTTGCAGTTCGCCTTGGGCAGCCGCGCTGACGCCACACTCGTGCGTGAAGGCGCCGCGCGCGCCGAGGTCAGCGCCGAGTTTGATGTGCCCTCAAGCTTGCTGGCTTGGCTTGAGTCCAGCGGCTTTGATGCAGCAGGTGGCGCCTTACTCTTGCGCCGTGCCATCGATTCGCAGGGCCGTAGCCGCGCATGGATCAACGGCAGCGCCGCGACGATGACGCAGCTGCGTGAAGCGGCCGATCATCTCGTCGACATCCACGGCCAACACGCCTGGCAAAGCCTGACGCGGCCAGCCGCCGTGCGCGCCTTGCTCGACGAGCGCGCGGGTGTGGACACCGCTGCGCTGTTAGCACTCTGGCAGCAGTGGCGCCAAGCGCTCGGGGCGCTTGCGCACGCGCACCAGCAGCGCGACACGCTGGACCAGGAACGCGAGCGTCTCGCTTGGCAGATCGGCGAAGTTGACCGCCTGGCGCTGGGCGCAAGTGAGTGGGACGAGCTCAACGCGGAACATCAGCGCCTGGCCAACGCGCAGGCTTTGCTTGATGGCGCACGCACGGCGCTGGAAGCCTTGCGCGACGGCGAGCCCGCGGCCGACGCCTTGTGCACGCGCGCCATCGTCGCGCTGGCGGACGTGCAGCGCTTCGACCACGAGCTCGGCGCCATCAGCGACGAGCTGCGCAGCGCGCTGGTGCAAGTTCAAGATGCCGCGCAGTCGCTGCACAGCTACCTGGGCCGCAGTGAGCCCGATCCGCAGCGGCTTGCGCAGCTGGACGAGCGGCTGGCTAGCTGGGTGTCGCTCGCGCGGCGCTACAAGCGCAGCCCGGCCGAGCTGCCCGCGCTGCTGCTGGGTTGGAGGCAGGCGCTGAGTGCACTGGACGCCAGCGCCGATGTGCAAGCGCTTGAGCTCGCGGTGGCCAATGCCGAGCAGGCCTGGCGTGCCTTGGCGCGCAAGGCCAGCCAGGCGCGCAAGCGTGCCGCACCCTTGCTGGCCGACGCCGTGACGCAAGCCATGCAGCAGCTGGGCATGGCCGGCGGCCGTTTCGAAGTTGCCTTGCTAACGCTTGAAGCACCAGAAGCCTGGGGGCTGGAAAACGCCGAGCTGCGCGTGGCCGGCCATGCTGGCAGCACGCCGCGGCCCCTGGCCAAAGTCGCCTCGGGCGGCGAGCTCTCGCGGCTGGCGTTGGCGATTGCCGTGACCACAGCGGCGACGACCGCGCACGAGCGCGACGCCACCGCTTGCGTGCCCACGCTGATCTTCGACGAGGTCGATGCGGGTGTGGGCGGCGCGGTGGCCGACAGCGTGGGCCGACTGATGAAACAACTCGGCCGCAGCGCGCAAGTTATGGCGGTCACTCATCTGGCGCAGGTGGCGGCATGCGCCGACCAGCACTTCGTGGTGAGCAAGGCGAAGCGGGGCACGCAGACGTTGAGCGAGCTGCATGCGGTGAGTGGCGAGGTGCGTGTGGCCGAAGTCGCGCGCATGCTTGGCGGCGAGCGCCTGGCAGGTACCAGTCGCGCGCATGCGGCGGCTTTGTTGAACGAGCAGGGGCTCAAATGAGCGAATGGATGCCGCTGGAAGCGCATGCGCGCGACGAGGTCATCATCGTCACGGGCATTTCGGGTTCGGGCAAATCGGTGGCGCTGCACGCGCTTGAAGATGCGGGTTTCTTTTGCGTCTACAACCTGCCGCCCGAATTGCTACGAGACTTCATCCGCCTTGAGCACCAGCGTTTGACACACCGCGTGGCCGCGGCCGTAGACGTGCGAACGGCCGGCTCGCTGCCGCACTTGCTGCCTTTGATCGACGACTTGAAGCGCGAGGGTATTCGCGTGCGCTCGATCTTTCTCGACGCCAGCACCGACGCGCTGGTGCGGCGTTTTTCCGAGACGCGCCGGCCGCACCCGCTGTCGTCGGTGCCCACCGGCAGCGACAGCTCGCGCGCGCTGACCGAGGCCATTGAGCTCGAACGCGAGCTGCTGGCCGACCTGCGTGAGGTCTCCACCGTCATCGACACCAGCCAGTTGCGGCCCAGCCTTTTGCGCGGCTGGCTGCGCACGATGGTCGGCGCGCGTGAATCGTCGCTGACGCTGGTGTTCGAGTCTTTCGCCTACAAAAACGGTGTGCCGCTGGACGCTGACTTTGTGTTCGACGTGCGCATCCTGCCCAACCCGCATTACATCCGCGAGCTGCGCCCGATGTCGGGGCGCGACGCACCCGTGGCGGCCTACCTGGAGCGCCAGCCCGAGGTGGCCACCATGCTGCAGCACATCGAAACCTTCTTGCAGCATTGGCTGCCCTCGTTCGACGACGACCAGCGCAGCTACCTCACGGTGGCCATCGGCTGCACCGGCGGCCAGCATCGTTCGGTGTACATCGCCGAGATGCTGGCGCGGCGTTTCGAGGGGCGCCAGACCACGCTGATCCGGCATCGCGAGCTGGATTCAAGGAGTTGATGCGCGGTGCCGCGCAGCCTGCCGTTGTTGCCATTGCGCGCGGTGATGTTTCCGGCCGGGCTGCTGCGCATCACCGTCACCGCCGCGCCGGCGATGGTGCTGCTGCAGCGTTGCCACGAATCCCAC
>JANMMH010000449.1:0-7560 GCA_031373055.1 Rubrivivax sp.
CGGAGCGCTCGGCGCGCCGCGCGATGGTGCGGCTCATATGCGCAAGTGCGGCACTGCGTGTGCCTGCGGGCAGGATGAATTCGGCCAGCCGCGGCAGCTGCGCGTTGTAGTGCGCCAGGGCCTTGTCCAGGCGCAGCACGGCGTCGTCTTTGAGCAGCTGGTAGCCGGGGATGGAGAGCTCACCACCGAGGTTGAAAAGCTCGTGTTGGATCACGACCAAAAGCTCACGCACGTCGGCCGGCAGCGGCTCGCACAAGACCACGCCCAGGCTTGAGTTGAGCTCGTCCACGTCGCCCATCGCCGCCACGCGCAGGTGGCTTTTGGGCACGCGGCTGCCGTCACCCAGGCCGGTGCTGCCGTCGTCTCCGGTGCGGGTGGCGATTTGCGTGAGGCGGTTGGACATGGTCGGCGTAGTGCTGTTGTGTGGGGTGGCATTGGAACACCACGTGCGCGCCGTCGGCCGTCTGCTGTCAGCTCACTCAAACGGGTAGCGCACGCCGAGGCGCTGTCGCATCGCGTCGATCAGCGTCACCACGGCCAGGCTGTCTTGATGCGGAATTACCAGGCTTTGCACGGCGCCGGCGCGCCAGCATTGCTGCGCATGTTCGATCTGGTACTCGAAGCCGTTGATACGAAACGGGCAGGGCACGTGCAGCGGCGCGTGGCCAGGCCGCACCAACGTGGCCTCGGTGGCCTGCCAGAAGTTGTGGCCCAGCTCGATGTGGCCACGCGGGCCGAACACACGCAAGCGGTTGTCGGCCACGCCGTCAAAGGCGCAGACGAACTGCGAGACCATTCCACCGCCGTAGTCCAGCGTGACTGCGACGCGCTGCTCGACGCCGGTGCTGGCCAAGACGCCGTCGACATGAAACGCCAGCGGCTCGCGTTGCATGAACCACTGCGACGCGCTGAGGTTGTAGACGCCGATGTCCAGCAGCGCGCCGCCGGCCAGCGCGGGGTTGAACAGGCGGCTGTTTGCGTCAAACGCCACGTCGAAACAAAAGCTCGATTGCAGGGCTTGCGGCGCACCAATCAAGTCGGCCGTTAGCCACGCACGCGCTTGCTGCCACGACGGCAGAAAGCGCGACCAAAGCGCTTCCATCAAGAACACACCGCGCTCCTGCGCCAATGTGATGAGCGACTGCGCTTGCGTGGCCGTCGGCGCCAGCGGCTTCTCACACAGCACGCCTTTGCCTGCCAGCAGCGCCTGGCGCACCGCATCGGCGTGCGCGCTGTGCGGCGTGGCGATGTAGACCATGTCGATCTGCGGATCCGCCAGCAACGTGTGCAGCTCACTGTGCACGCGCGCGTGCGGCGCGTGTTGTCGCACAAAGGCCTGGCAACGCGCGGCGTCGCGGCCATGCACAGCCAACAGAGCCGTGGTGTCCAAGGCGGCGGCGGCCTGGGCGAATTGCCGCGCGATGGCGCCGGGGCCAATCAGCCCCCAGCGCGCGGTTGAGTTGTCCATAGCTTGATTCTCCAAGACCGCAGCGTGGCACCGAGCGCAAGTGATCCGCCCTAACATCAGCGCCTCTTGCCCTGCCCCGGAGCCCGCCATGAACGCACCCTTATCACCTGCGGCGCATGCCGCCACTGCGGCCGCGCACCGGCTTGTGCCGGACGCTCTGCTGACGGCCTTGCGTGCGCACTTCGCTGAACGCTTCAGCACCGCCGCCGCCGTCTGTGAACAGCATGGCCGTGATGAATCCCCCTATCCCGTAACACCACCCGACGCCGTGGTGTTCTGCGAAAGCACCGAGGACGTGGCCGCCGCAGTGACGCTGGCAAACCAGTACGCCGTGCCGGTGATTCCCTTCGGCGTGGGCTCCTCGCTCGAAGGCCACCTGCTGGCCGTGCAAGGCGGCATCAGCGTCGACGTCTCGCGACTGAACCGTGTGGTGCAGATCAACGCCGAAGACCTGACCGTCACTGTGCAAGCCGGCGTCACGCGCGAGCAGGTCAACCGCGAAGTGCGCGACACGGGCCTGTTCTTCCCGATCGACCCCGGCGCCAACGCGACGATAGGCGGCATGTGTGCCACACGCGCCAGCGGCACCAACGCCGTGCGCTACGGCACCATGCGTGAAAACGTGCTGGGCCTGCAGGTCGTCACCGCCAGCGGCGAAGTCATCCGCACCGGCACACGCGCGAAGAAGTCCAGCGCGGGCTACGACCTCACGCGCCTCTTCGTCGGCAGCGAGGGCACACTGGGCGTCATCACAGAGATCACGCTCAAGTTGTACCCACTGCCTGAAGCGGTGAGCGCGGCGGTGTGCAACTTCCCGAGCATTGACGCTGCCGTGCAGACCACCATCCAGATCATTCAGATGGGCGTGCCGATTGCGCGCTGCGAGTTGCTCGACGCCCACGCCATTCGCGGCGTCAACAAGCACTCCAAACTGAACCTGCGCGAGGCGCCGATGCTGCTGATGGAATTCCACGGCAGCGAAGCCGGCGTGAAAGAGCAAGCCGAGACGGTGCAGGCGATCGCGCGCGAACACGGCGGCAACGATTTTGAGTGGGCGCGCACGCCCGAAGAGCGCACGCGGCTGTGGACCGCCCGCCACCAGTCTTACTTCGCCGCACTGCAAATGCGCCCGGGCTGCCGCTGCCAAAGCACCGACACCTGCGTGCCGATCTCGCGCCTGGCCGACATCATCAACGCGTCGATCGTCGACGCCGAAGCTTCAGGCATTCCGTACTGGGTGGTCGGCCATGTCGGCGACGGCAACTTCCACCTGAGCTACCTGCTCGACCCTAAGGACCCACGCGAGGTGGCCGAAGTAGAGCGCTTGTCGGAACAAATGGTCCGGCGTGCGCTGGAAATGGAAGGCACCTGCACCGGCGAGCACGGCATCGGCCTGCACAAGATGGGCTACCTGCTCAGCGAAGCCGGGCCCGGCGCGGTGGAGATGATGCGCAGCATCAAACGCGCGCTCGACCCGAAGAACATCATGAATCCCGGCAAGGTGTTTTTGATGTGACGCCGCTGGTGTGACGCCGCCGATGTGACGCTCAGTTCAGCTGTCAGGTGCGCCCACGCCCCACGTGCGGGTGACCTCACCCAGCCCGTTAGCACTCTCCATCTGCACGCCAAAACCCCACAGCCGCGCGACGTGGCGCAGCACGTCTTGCGCGCCTTCGTGCAGCGGGCGGTCGTTGTGCTGAAAGTGGCGCAAGGTAAGTGAACGGTCGCCGCGCAGGTTGACACTCCAAACCTGGATGTTGGGCTCGCGCGAACCCAGGTCGTATTGCCGTGACAAGGACTCGCGCACGCGGCGGTAGCCGGGGTCGTCGTGGATGGCGGCGACTTCAAGCTCGCTGTCTTTCTCGTCGTCGCGAATCGCAAAGAGGCGCAGATCGCGCATCAGCTTCGGGCTCAGGTATTGGCCGATGAAGCTCTCGTCCTTGAAATTGCGCATGGCGTGGTCCAGCGCTGGCAGCCACGGCGTGCCGGCGAGGTTGGGGAACCACTCGCGGTCTTCGTCGGTCGGCGTTTCGCAGATGCGCTTGATGTCGGTGTACATCGCAAAACCCAGCGCATAGGGGTTGATGCCGCTGTAGGCCTTGTGCCCCACCGGCGGCTGGTAGATGACGTTGGTGTGCGACTTCAGCCACTCGATCATCACGCCGTCGGTCAGAAAACCGTCGTCGTACATCTGGTTCAGAAGTTTGTGGTGCCAGAACGTGGCCCAGCCTTCATTCATGACCTGCGTTTGCCGCTGCGGATAGAAGTACTGCGCTACCTTGCGCACGATACGCACGACCTCGCGCTGCCAGGGCTCCAAGAGCGGCGCGTTCTTTTCGATGAAGTACAGCAGGTTCTCTTGCGGCTCTTCGGGGAAGCGCTTGGCGTCGCTCTCGGCGCCAGCTTTCGCAGCGCGTTTGGGCAGCGTGCGCCAGAGTTCGTTGACTTGCAGCTGCGCGTGCGCCTCGCGGTCTTTGCGCTCGCTAAGCTCTTGGGCTAACGATTTACGGCTGGGGCGGCGATAACGGTCGACGCCGTGGTTGGCAAGGGCGTGGCAGGAATCGAGGAAGGCTTCCACCTTGTCCATGCCGTGCTTTTCCTCGCAGGCGGCAACGTAGTTTTTCGCGTAGACCAGGTAGTCGATGATCGAACTGGCGTCGGTCCACATGCGAAACAAGTAGTTTCCCTTGAAGAACGAGTTGTGCCCGTAGGCCGCATGGGCGATGACGAGGGCCTGCATGGCCATCGTGTTCTCTTCCATTAGGTAGCTGACGCAGGGGTTGGAGTTGATGACGATTTCATAGGCCAGCCCCATGCCGCCGCGTTTGTAGTTTTTCTCCGTGGCGATGAACTCCTTGCCATAACTCCAGTGGCGGTAGTTGACCGGCATGCCTACGCTGGCGTAGGCGTCCATCATCTGCTCGGCGGTGATGATCTCCAGCTGGTTGGGATAGGTGTCAAGGCCGAAGCGACTGGCCGTGTCGATGATGACCTTGTGGTAGTCCTCGATGAGATCGAAGGTCCAGTCGCTGGGGCTAGGCAGCGGTTTGTCTGGGCGTGCGCTCAGCGGCAACGGCTCGCGCAGGCAGGCATCGCGGCCACGGCGCTCGCCGCCGGAAGGCATCTGGTCGGGGTGGTGTGCGCGGCGCCGTTCGAGGCCGAGGTCGCTCATGGGGTGCCCTTCATGCGGCTTTGACGCCTTCCTTGCGGAACAGGTCGCGGAAAACCGGGTAGATCTGCGAGGGTTCGGTGGCCTTGCGCATCGCGAACTGGCGGTGCGTTTCGGTCAGGTGGCTGTATTCCTGCCACAGGTTTTGTTCCTCCTCAGCCACTTGCACGTAGGCGTAATAGCGCACCAGGGGCAGCAGCTGCTGCGACAAGAGCTCGCGGCAGCGGCCTGAATCGTGGTGCCAGTTGTCGCCGTCGCTGGCCTGGGCGCCGTAGATGTTCCACTCGCTCGGGTTGAAGCGCGCGCGGATGATCTCTTCCATCAGCACCAAGGCGCTGCTGACGACCGTACCGCCGGTTTCGCGCGCGTGGAAGAAGCCTTCTTCGTCGACTTCGGTGGCCTGCGTGTGGTGGCGGATGAAGACGAGCTCGATCTTTTCGTAGTGCCGCGTGAGGAACAGGTAGAGCAGGATGAAGAAGCGCTTGGACAACTCTTTGCGCGCTTCGTCCATCGAGCCCGAGACGTCCATCAGGCAGAACATCACCGCTTTGGAGGTGGGCACAGGCACACGCACGCGGTTGCGAAACCGCAGGTCAATGGGGTCGAGGAAAGGGATGCGCTCCAAGCGCGCGCGCAGCGCGGCGATACTGTGCTCCAGCTCCTTGATCTCGCGTGCCACGCTATCGCCGCCAGTCCGAGCGCTTTGTTTGAGTGCCAGCAGCCGCTCTTCCATGTCGCGCAATTCACGCCGTGTGCCGGCACCGATGGCAATGCGCCGGCCGATGGCACCGCGCATGGAACGCACGACATGCAGATTGCTGGGTGTGCCGTCGCTGACGAAGCCGGCGCGCTGGCTCTTCCACTCGGGCACTTCGGCCAGCTGGGTGCGCACCAGGTGCGGCAGGGCCAGGTCTTCGAAGAAGACCTGCATGAATTCTTCCTTGGACAAAGCGAAGACGAAGTCGTCTTCGCCTTCGCCGGAGTCGCTGGCCTGGCCTTTGCCCGAGCCGCTGCCGCCGCCGCCTTTGGGTCGCTCGATGCGGTCGCCGCGCACGTAGTCCTTGTTGCCCGGATGCACATGCTCGCGCACGCCGCCCTGGCCATGGCCGAACACGGGCTCCTGGATGTCCTTCTTCGGAATGCGGATGTCTTCCCCGCGCTCGATGTCGCGGATGCCGCGGCCGTCAATCGCACGCTTCACCGCGTCCTTGATCTGCTCCTTGTAGCGGCGCAGAAAACGTTCGCGGTTGCCGATGGACTTGTTCTTGCCGGCCAGCCGCCTGTCGATGATGTGAAGCATCAGCTGCTCTTGCGAACTCTGAGGTACCACTCACAAAGCAGGCGCACCTGCTTGGCTGTGTAGCCCTTGCCGACCATGCGTGTAACGAAGTCCTCGTGCTTCTTCGCCTCGTCGGCACTGGCCTTGGCGTTGAAGCTGATCACCGGCAGAAGCTCTTCGGTGTTGGAGAACATCTTCTTCTCAATCACCGCGCGCAGCTTTTCATAGCTCGTCCACACCGGGTTGTTGCCCTGGTTGTTGGCGCGCGCGCGCAGCACGAAGTTGACGATCTCGTTGCGGAAGTCCTTCGGGTTGGCGATGCCCGCCGGCTTTTCGATCTTTTCAAGTTCACCGTTGAGCGAGACGCGGTCAAACACTTCACCGGTGTCGGTGTCGCGGTACTCGTGGTCTTGAATCCAGTAGTCGGCGTAGGTCACGTAGCGGTCAAAGATGTTCTGGCCGTACTCTGAATAACTTTCCAGATACGCGGTTTGAATCTCCTTGCCGATGAATTCGGCGTAACGCGGCGCCAGCTGCTCTTTGATGAAGCCGACGTACTTGTCTTCGACTTCCTTGGCGAATTGTTCGCGTGCGATCTGCTGCTCCAGCACGTACATCAGGTGCACCGGGTTGGCGGCGACCTCGGCCGAGTCGAAGTTGAAGACCTTCGACAGGATCTTGTAGGCGAAACGCGTACTCACGCCGCTCATGCCTTCGTCGACGCCGGCGTAGTCGCGGTACTCCTGGTAGCTCTTGGCGCGCGGGTCGGTGTCTTTGAGGTTCTCGCCGTCGTAAACCAGCATCTTGGAGAACAGGCCCGAGTTCTCGGGCTCCTTCAAGCGCGTGAGTGTCGCGAACTGGCTCATCATCTTCAGCGTACCCGGGGCGCAGGTGGCCTTGGCTAAGGATGAGTTGCGCAAGAGCTTTTCGTAGATGTGAATCTCTTCGGAAACACGCAGGCAGTACGGCACCTTGACGATGTAGATGCGGTCGAGGAACGCTTCGTTGTTCTTGTTGTTGCGGAAAGCCTTCCATTCGCTTTCATTGCTGTGCGCGAGCACCACGCCGTCGAACGGAATCGCGCCGAAACCTTCGGTGCCTTTGAAGTTGCCTTCTTGCGTGGCCGTCAGCAGTGGGTGCAGCACCTTGATGGGTGCCTTGAACATTTCCACGAACTCAAGCAAGCCCTGGTTCGCCAGGCACAGACCGCCTGAATAACTGTAAGCGTCAGGGTCGTCTTGGGCGTAGGTTTCGAGCTTGCGAATGTCGACCTTGCCGACCAGCGCCGAGATGTCCTGATTGTTTTCGTCGCCCGGTTCCGTCTTGCTGATGGCCACTTGTTTCAGGATCGACGGGTGGCGTTTGACGATTCTGAACTTGCGGATGTCGCCGCCAAATTCGTCCAGCCGCTTCACCGCCCAGGGGCTCAGGATACGGTTGAGATAGCGGCGCGGGATGCCGTATTCGCTCTCCAAGATGGGGCCATCTTCGTTGACATCGAAGAGGCCGAGCGGCGACTCATTCACCGGCGAGCCCTACATGGCATAGAAGGGCACGTCCTGCATCAGCAGCTTCAGGCGCTCGGCGATCGAGCTCTTGCCGCCGCCCACCGGGCCGAGCAAGTAGAGGATCTGCTTCTTCTCT
>JANMMH010000454.1:0-2686 GCA_031373055.1 Rubrivivax sp.
GTCGTCATGGCGTGGCTCCTGCTACTGCAACGCCACGCCGCCCACAAGGCGGGTGGTGGCGCAGCCATTCTGTGCCGCGCCGCGCTAGAGCGAGCTTGACGCGGCGCAAGCCAGCGTCAGTGATCAAACTCAGTGATCGCGCTGCAAGCTGCTGCGCACACGGCGCAATCTGGCCTCGGCATCGTTGGCCACCGCGTGCACCTCGGGCACGTCGATCAGCTTGGCCATCACCTGCGGGTCGATGAAGCCGACCGTGATGTGCCCGGCCGCTTCTTCGCGCACGACGACGTTGCATGGCAGCAGCAAGCCGATGTCAGGCACCGCCCGCAAGGCTTTGTGGGCCAGCGACGGGTTGCAGGCGCCCAGGATGCGGTAGGGCGGCACGTTCTCGTCGAGTTTGTGCTTGAGCGTGGCCTGCACGTCGATGTCGCTGAGCACGCCGAAGCCTTCGAGCTTCAAGGCCTCGGTCACGCGCCGCACGGCGGCATCAAACGGCCCTGGCAGTTCGCAATGGAATCCGTAGCTTGTGGTGACGCGGTTCACGCGGTGCTCCCTGCGTGCAAGCTGGCCTGGCGCGGCGTGCCCGGCGCCAGCCAGGGCTCGGCGCCCCTCCAATACAGGCCGGTGGCCATGATGCAAAACCCGCTCAACGCGACGGTGATTGACGCGGCCGCGGTGGCCACCACGCCAAGCACCCACAGCGGGTGCACCCAGGCGGCCAGCGCGGTGGCGCCGAGGATGGCCACGCCGGCGATGAGCCAGACCGTGCGTTCGATGTACCACGTGTCGGTCGGCACCATGTAAATCCCAGAGCGGCTCGTCATGTGGCACCTCCAACGCAGACGTCAGGCACGTCTCGTGCAGCCACTCTCCCCCTACAGCTCGCCAGGCGCCATGAGCCAGCGCAAGGTCGATGCAGATGCTTCAGCTCAGCAGCTGTTCCGGCGCGACGCAGGGGTAGCCCAGCGCAGTGGCCACCGCCGCGTGCGTGACAGCGCCATGCACGACGTTGAGCCCGGCGCGCAGGTGCACGTCGTCGGCCGCCGCGCGGCGCCAGCCCTTGTTGGCCAACGCCAGCGCATGGCCCAGCGTGGCGTGGTTGAGTGCGAAGGTCGAGGTGCGCGGCACCGCACCGGGCATGTTGGCCACGCAGTAGTGCACCACACCGTCCACCACGTAGGTGGGCTCGGCATGCGTGGTGGCGTGCGAAGTCTCGAAGCAGCCGCCCTGGTCGATGGCGACGTCGACGATCACCGCGCCGGGCTTCATGCGCTTGACCATCGCGTGCGTCACCAGCTTGGGTGCGGCCGCACCGGGGATGAGCACGCCGCCGATCACCAGGTCGGCCAGGGCGACTTGCTCTTCGACGGCATGCGCGGTGGAGTACAGCGTGGCCACGCGGTTGCCGAAGATCAGGTCGAGCTGACGCAGCCGCTCGATGTTGCGGTCAAGCACGGTCACACGCGCACCCATGCCGACGGCCATTTGCAAGGCGTTGCTGCCGACCACGCCGCCGCCCAGGATCAACACCTGCGCGGGCAGCACGCCGGGCACGCCGCCGAGCAGCACGCCCATGCCGCCCCTGCTCTTTTCCAGATGCACGGCGCCGGCCTGGATGGCCATGCGCCCGGCAACTTCACTCATCGGCGCCAGCAGCGGCAGCCCGCCGCCCGCGCCGGTGATGGTCTCGTAGGCAATGCAAACAGCGCCCGAGGCGATGAGTGCGGCCGCCTGCGCCGGGTCGGGTGCCAGGTGCAGGTAGGTGTAGAGGATCTGGCCTTCGCGGAGCATGCGGCATTCGTCAGGCTGCGGCTCCTTCTCATTCACGATCATCTCGGCCCCGGCGAAGAGTGCCGGTACGTCGCTTGTTAGCGTGGCGCCGGCCTGGCTGTACTGCGCGTCGTCAAGGCCGAGGGCTGCGCCCGCGCCGCTTTGCACCGCCACCGCATGGCCCTGCGCGCACAGCTCGCGCACGCTGGCTGGGGTGAGGCCGACGCGGTACTCGTGGTTCTTGATTTCTTTGGGTACGCCGATGCGCATGGTGTGGTCTCAGCGCTTGTGAAGCTATGAATCAGGCCCAGGCCTGGCGTGCCATCTGGCGGCGCAGGTAGGCGATTTGCGTCGACAGCGGCAGCTGCTTGGGGCAGACGTCGTGGCAGGCCAGTAGCGTCATGCAACCGAAGACACCGTCGTCGTTGCCCACGAGCTCGTAGAAGTCTTCGTCGCTGCGCTCGTCACGCGGGTCCAGTCGGAATCGCGCGAGCTTGTTCATGCCCACCGCGCCGACGAAGTCTTCGCGCATGCGCGCGGTGCCGCAGGCCGCCACGCAGCAGCCGCATTCGATGCAGCGGTCGAGCTCGTAGATGGCTTCGGCGAGCGCGGGCTCCATGCGTGCTTCCATGCGGCCAAGGTCGAGCTCGGCCTCGGCCGCGTGGACCCAGGTCTGCAAGTGTTCGCTCATGGTGCGCATCCACTTGCCCGTGTTCACGCTGAGGTCGCCGATGAGCTCGAACACCGGCAGCGGCGCCAGCGTGATGTCGCCGCCCAGATCTTTGGTCAGCGTGCGGCAGGCTAACGCCGGGCGTCCGTTGACCAGCATGGCGCAGCTGCCGCAAATGCCGGCGCGACAGACGAAGTCGAAATGCAGCGAGGGGTCGAGCTTTTCGCGGATCTCGCTCAAGGCGAT
>JANMMH010000509.1:0-4955 GCA_031373055.1 Rubrivivax sp.
AACTGCGTGGTCAACCCGCCGCTGCGTTTGCCTGTTAGCGCTGGTGCGCGCAGACCCGCGCGCACACGCTGCGCTTCGGCCTGCGCGAGCTGCTGCGCCAGCAGCTCGTCGAACTTCAAACGCTGCCAGGCCGGATGTTCACGCGCTTCCAGCGCTTCGGCGTCGGTGTCGGGCGGCGGCTCGTGCAGCAAGCGCAGCGCAGCGTGCAGCGTCGGCAGGCCTGGCGGCAGCCAGTCGGAGGGCAGCAGCTCGTGCAAGGGCGCGCGCGCCATGCCGCTGGCCACCACCTTGCGCAGATAGGCCTGCGGCAGCGCGGCGGTGCTGGGGTAGACGGGCGTCAGCGAGCGCGGCAGCGCCGTGGCTTCGTCGACCAGCTTGCACGTGGGGTGCACCATCTCGTGGCCAAAGAGCCCGGCGCGAGCTTCGCCGCGTATGCGCAGGGTCCGGCCCACGGCGTACGTCTTGAGCTGGCTGGCGTAGAAGTTGAGGAAGCGCAGGTAGAGCTCGCCGCTCACATCCTGCACGCGCACCACCAGCTGGCGGCGGCGGCGGTCGTCGACCTCACAGGTTCGCACGATGCCTTGCACCTGTGCCACTTCACCGTGGCGCAGCGTGTTGATGGGCACGATGCGCGTTTCGTCCTCGTAGCGCATGGGCAGGTGCAGTGCGAGGTCGATGTCGCGCACCAGGCCGAGCTTGAGCAGGGCTTGCTGCGGCGCACTGCGCGGCTTGATGGCCACAGGCTTGGCGGTGTCAAGCAAGGGTGCGGGGTCGGCCATGGAACAATTCTGAGCCCTGAGTTCCGCCCACGCCCCTTGCAACTCGCCGACTTCGACTTCACCCTGCCGCCTGAACTCATCGCGCAGCACCCTGCCGCGCAGCGCAGCGGCTCGCGCTTGTTGGATGGCCGTGGCAACACGCCCCGCGAGCACATCTTTCACGAGCTGCCCTCGCTCTTGCGCGAAGGCGACTTGCTGGTCTTCAACGACACACGCGTCATTAAGGCACGGCTCTTGGGTTTCAAGTCCACCGGCGGCGCGGTGGAGTTGCTGGTCGAGCGCGTGGTGGGTGATGGCTTTGAGGCGTTGGTGCACTTGCGTGCGAGCAAGTCGCCCACCGCCGGCAGCATGCTGCGATTGGCCGACGCGGTGAATGCCGAAGTGCTGGGCCGCGCCGGGCCTGACGACGCGCTCTTTCACCTGCGTTTCGAGAGCGACGTGTTGCAGCTGCTGCAAGCCCACGGCCATGTGCCGCTGCCGCCCTACATCACCCACGCCGACAACGCTGACGATGAGCGGCGTTACCAGACTGTCTTTGCCGCGCACCCCGGCGCTGTGGCCGCGCCCACCGCCGCGCTGCATTTCGACGAAGCCGTGCTGGGGGCGCTGGACGCACGGGGCGTGCAGCGCGCGGCCATCACCCTGCACGTGGGTGCCGGCACCTTCCAGCCCGTACGCAGCGAAGACATCCACGCGCACCGCATGCACAGCGAGCGCTTTGAAGTCAGCGCCGCCACGGTGGCGGCGGTCGTGGCCACACGCGCACGTAGCGGGCGTGTCGTGGCGGTGGGCACCACCAGCCTGCGCGCGCTCGAATCGGCCGCACGCGGTGGTGCCTTGCTGCCCTTCGCCGGCGAGACCGACATCTTCATTACCCCCGGCTTCAATTTCCAGGTCGTGGACATCTTGCTCACCAACTTTCACCTGCCCAAGAGCACGCTGATGATGCTGGTGAGCGCTTTTGCTGGCCACGCGCAGGTGATGGCGCTGTACCACCACGCCATCGAAGCGCGCTTTCGCTTCTTCAGCTACGGCGACGCCATGCTTTTGCAGCGCGCCGGCGCAGGTGGCGCTCCATGCTGAGCTTTGAGTTGATGAAGACCGAAGGCCAGGCGCGGCGCGGCCGCCTCACGCTCAACCACGGCGTGGTGCAAACGCCGGTCTTCATGCCGGTGGGCACCTACGGCACGGTGAAGGGCACGCTGCCGGCGTCGCTGGTGGCCATGGGCGCGCAGATCATCCTGGGCAACACCTTCCACCTTTGGCTGCGCCCAGGAGTCGAAGTGATCAAGGCCTTCGGCGGCCTGCACCGTTTTGAAGGCTGGCAGCGGCCCATGCTCACCGATAGCGGTGGTTTCCAGGTCTGGAGCCTGGGCGCGATGCGAAAGATCAGCGAAGAAGGCGTGCGTTTTGCCAGCCCGGTGAATGGCGACAAACTCTTGCTAACGCCAGAGGTGAGCGTGCAGATTCAGACGGTGCTGGACAGTGACATCGCCATGCAGTTTGACGAGTGCACGCCGTATCAGACTGAAGGCGTGCTGACGACGGAGCAGGACGCGCGCGCTTCGATGGAGCTTTCGCTGCGCTGGGCCAGGCGCAGCCAGGCCGAGTTCAGGCGTTTAGAGAACCGCAACGCGCTCTTTGGCATCGTGCAGGGCGGCATGTTCGAAAACCTGCGCGAAGCCTCCGCCGCCGCGCTGGCTGAGCTGGACCTGCCGGGCTACGCCATCGGTGGCGTCAGCGTGGGCGAGCCCAAGGAAGAGATGCTGCGCATCATGGCCCACACGCCGCGCCTGCTGCCACCTCACAAACCACGTTATTTGATGGGCGTGGGTACGCCCGAAGATCTGGTCGAAGGTGTGGCGCAGGGTGTGGACATGTTCGACTGCGTGATGCCCACGCGCAACGCCAGGAACGGCCACTTGTTCACGCGTTTTGGCGACTTGAAGCTGCGCAACGCGCGCTTCAAAACCGACACACGCCCACCCGACGAGAGCTGCCGTTGCCATTGCTGCGCGGGCACGCCGGGCGTTGGTACCGCTGATGCAAGCGAGGGCGGCTTCAGCCGCGCCTACCTGCACCACCTGGACCGCTGTGGCGAAATGCTTGGCCCCATGCTGGCCAGCATCCACAACCTGCACTACTACGTGAACCTCATGGCCGAGGTGCGCCAGGCGCTGGACGAAGGCCGCTTTGCGGCGTGGCGCCAACAGTTCGCTGCCGACCGCGCGCGTGGGGTGAGTTGAGCGCGACCACAGCCAGACATCATCAAGGTAGCGCTGGCCGATAATGGAGCGACCGACGGCGCGAGCCGCCACGCACACGCCACCCACATGCACAGCAAGCGGCACCAGCGCTGGATTTCCACCACGGCTTTCGGGGTGCTCGTCGCCTTGATGGCCGGCTGCGAAACGCCAGCCGGTCCAGGCAGCGCCGCGCGCCCACCGGCACCGGTCGCTGCGCCGGTGGTAGCGCCGTCGCCCGCGCCGTCACCCGTGGTGGAAGCCCCGCCCGCACCGGCGCCACCCACGGGCAACCCGCAAAAGTACGTCGCTTCGGCGCTTGAGCTCTTGGAGCTGGGCAAGGAAGACGAAGCCAGCGCCGAACTGCAACGTGCGCTCATCCTTGAGCCCGGGCACAGGCTGGCCTTGAACCTGCTGCGCCAGATCAGCGCCGACCCGGTGAGCGTGCTCGGTCGCGAGTCCTACATGTACCGCGTGCAGCCGGGAGAGACGCTGTCGCGCATCGCGCAGCGCTTCATGGGCGACGTGCACCTGTTCTACATCCTGGCGCGCTACAACGACATCAAGGTGCCCAAGCTGCTGTCGGGTGGCCAGCTCGTGCGCATCCCCGGCAAGGCGCCCCCCGCCGCACCTGTGGCCAATGCGCCGCCTAACGTCACGCCCGCCACGCCTGCGGCCCCGGCGCCCGCCGCGCAACGCGCCAGCAGCCCGTCGGACGCCGCGCGAGCCGAGCGCGAACAGGTCGAGCGAGCCGAGCGCGACCGTAAGCTGGCCGTGGCCAACGCCACCCGGGCGGCACGCCAAGCCTTCGCGCGGCAAGACCTCAGCAACGCGATTGCGCAGTGGGACCGCGTGCTCGAGCTCGAACCCGGCAACGCCACCGCCAAGCTAGAAAAGCAGCGCGCGGTCGAGCTCAAGGACAAGCTCGGCCGCGTCAAGTAGCGCAGGCACCGATGCCTGCCGCAGCCCTGCCCGAGAACGAAGTCGCGCGCCTGGCCCGGCTGCGCTCCTTGGCCGTGCTGGACACGGCCTCCGAGCCGATGTTCGAGGCGCTGGCGCATGCGGCCTCGCAGCTCACCGCCACGCCGATCGCGTTGCTCAGCCTGATCGACGCTGACCGCCAGTGGTTCAAGGCTAACGTCGGTCTGGAGGGTGTAGCGCAGACCTCGCGCGACGAGGCGTTTTGCGCCCACGCCATCCACGACGACGCGATGATGGTGGTGCACGACGCGCTGCAAGACGCGCGCTTTGCCGACAACCCGCTCGTCACCGGCAGCCCCGGCATTCGCTTCTATGCCGGCGCGCCGCTGGTCATGCCCGAGGGCCAGCGTGTGGGCACGCTGTGTGTCATCGACCGCCAACCGCGACAGCTCAGCCCCGAGCAGCGCACGGCCTTGGCCGCGCTGGCGCGTGTCGTGGTCGAGGCCCTGCTCCTGCGCGAGCGTGCGTTCGTTGCCGCGGCGGCAGCGCGCAGCCGCCTTGAGAGTGAACTGACCGGCAACCTCGGCACCCTGAACTCGGTGCTCGACCAGCTGCCGGTGGCCATCTCGGTGTGGGACCGCGAGCTGCGCAACGTGTATCACAACGCCATCATCGAGCGCTGGTTCGGGCGCACGGCGGCGTCGATCCTGGGCCGGCCGATCGCCGACTTGATCGGCGAGCAGATGGCCCACGATGACTTGCCCATGCAGCGCGAGGTGCTGGCAGGCGCCACACGCAGCGTCGAGCGCAGCGTGCCCTTGGTCACGGGCGCCATCGAGCAACGCCTGCAACTCATGCCCTACCGCCTTGGCGACGGCAGCGTTGACGGCATGGTGGCCCTGGTCAGCAACCTCGGCGAGCTGCGGGCGGCGGAGCGTGCACTGCGTGCCAGCGAACGTCAATTCCGCAGCCTGGCCGATTCATCGCCGCTGGGTATCTACCAGACCGACGC
>JANMMH010000546.1:0-12254 GCA_031373055.1 Rubrivivax sp.
TCACGGCACTGATGAGGCACGACGCAAAGACCGCCCACTTGGCGACGGTGCCAAAGCGGTCGTTCACCCAGTCGATGAAGCGGGACAGTTGCAGCAGTTGGGTCACACAGACTCCGATCACATGGACACACGCAGGGTGACTTTAAGGAGTCGCCGAGCGCGGGCCTTCAAAAGTTGTGCCAACCCCAGGGAAAACACCAGCGGCAGGCACGGGACAGTGGCTAGAGGCGTTGCGCGGATGCAATCAAACGCGTGGAGCGCGCGCCACTGCGGCAAAAGACCAGCAGCGGACGCGGCAGATCCGTCAAAAGCTGCGCCATCTGGGCGATCTCTTCGGGCGACTGGTAGCCACCATCGACGGGCAGAAAGCGATAGACCAAGCCTGCGGCAAGGGCAGCGGCTTCGATCGCTGCGTTGGTAGGTTGGTCGCCACCGTGCTCGAAGTCTGGCCGGTTGTTGACCACGCTCTTGAAGCCGGCTTGGGCCGCTTCGGCCATAGCCGCCGGCGTCAATTGCGGCGCCACAAAAAGATCAGGCCCAAGCTGACGCACGGGCAGCGCGCTCATCCCGAAACCTTGGCCAGTGCGTCTTTGACAGCGGCAGATACCAGAGACATTTCGGCCTGGCCTGCCAAATGCGCCTTGGCTGCTGCCATTACACGACCCATGTCGCCCGGGCCTTTGGCGCCTAGGCTGGCGACGATAGTGGCCACGGCGTCGGCGACGGCTTGCGCTGTCAGGCGTTTCGGCAGGTAGGCTTCGAGCACCAGCACCTCGGCCCTTTCCTTGTCGACCAGATCGGTGCGCGCGGCCAGCTCGAATGCGGCGATGGAGTCCTTGCGCTGTTTGATCAGCTTGTCGACCAGGCCTATGACGGCGGCGTCGTCGAGCACGATGCGCTCGTCGACTTCACGCTGCTTGCACGCGGCCAGCAGCATGCGAATGGTAGACAGCCGTGCGGCGTCTTTAGCCCGCATGGCTGTCTTCATGTCCTCGGTCACACGGTCTTTGAGAGTCATGACGTACCTTCAGTAGCTTCAGAAAACGCAAAGCCCGCGAGGCATAACCGCGCGGGCTCGGGGTCGGCATCCGCGGATGACCCGCGCAGTGCTTAATACAGCTTCTTGGGCAGCTGCATGCTGCGAACGCGCTTGTAGTGGCGCTTCACGGCAGCAGCCTTCTTGCGCTTGCGCTCAGAGGTGGGCTTCTCGTAGAACTCGCGAGCGCGCAGTTCAGTCAGCAGCCCGATCTTCTCGATCGCGCGCTTAAAGCGGCGCAGGGCGACATCAAAAGGCTCGTTTTCTTTGACGCGAATCGTGGTCATCTCAGCAGGTGTCCGAAAAAAAGTCCGAAAAGTGTGGCGCCGCTCGGCGTGCTGCCCGGGGCATGAAAGCTGCACGGCAGCAGAGCCCGCGATTCTAGCCCGAAAGGTTGAGGTCATCCAACGGCTTGGCCGTGACGCGACATCGGCGCGACAGACCTGCCGCATTGGCCAAGGGCGGCCCCTTGCTTGCGCGGCTTGATCGTTAACGAACTTGAGGAGTAGATTTGGATTGGAGATTTGAATGGAAGGCGCGGTGCCCTATGCTTGCCAAGCCCGCCAACCAGGCCACAAAATTTCGTTCACCTTGTGCCGCCGTCCATGTTTGATGCCTCGTTGACTGCCGACCAGTTGGTACTCGCCCCCGTATGGCGTGAGCTGTTGTTCGCGTTGGTGAAACAACAGAGCGGCATGCTGGCGATCAAGCGTCTGGGCGACGCCAGCTACGTGCACGTCAACGACGCCATGGCGGCCTTTCTCGGTCGCTCTCAGTCGGAGCTACTTGGCCACACCGATGCCGAGCTCTTTGAGCCGTCACTGACACTAGCGCTGCGTGCAGCCGAGATGACCGCCATCGCACAGGCGGCGCCCTTACATAGCGAGCATGTGTTTGAACGCGGCGGGCAACGCCACGAGTTCTCGGTGCTGCGTATGGTGCTTGGCCGCGATGGCGCCGGCCAGAACCCGGCGACTGACGGCTGGCTGTGCAGTGTCTGGATCAACCTAGGCGCCGCGCGTCAGCGTGACCAGCAAATGGACTCCATGCGCGCGCAGGTCGAGGACCAGCAGCGCGCCAGTGAAGAACTGCGCCGCGAGCTGGCGGACCAGACGCTGCGTGACCAAGCCTCGGGCCTGCACACGGGCAGCCACTTCGAAGAGCAGCTTCGCCGCGAGCTTGACTTGTCCGCGCGCGAGCATCGCGAATTTGCGCTGGTGCTCATGGAAGTCGACCCGCCTGCGGGCGCCGCGCAGTCGCCCGCAGCACAGGAGTGCGTGTTCGAAGCCATGGGTCGCCTCTTGAGTGGCGGCACGCGTGCCATGGACGCCTCATGCCGCATCGAAGGCCGGCGCTTTGCGGTGCTGTTGTCGGGTGTCGGTTTGGCCACCGCGCACTCGCGCATGGAAGGTCTGCGCCGCCAATGCGCCACGCAGATCGTCATGCTCGATGGCCAGGAAGTGCGCTTCACGGTGGCCATGGGCGTTGCCAGTTTTCCGCACACCGCCGCGGACCGTGACCAACTCGTTGAATCCAGCGAAGCTGCGCTGGCCGTCGCGCGCTCGCGCGGGGGCAACGTGGTGGCACTGGCGAGCATTCGTTTCGACAGCGCCTGAGCGCGCCCGCCAGCCAGCGTTTTCTACGCGCCAAACGACGTATAGAGCATGTAGCCGGCAAGGCAAAACAGCAGCAGCGCAAAGACGCGTTTCAAGCGCGAAACGTCGCTGCGATGCGCGACCCTCGCCCCGAGCGGTGCTGCCGTCATGCTGGCCACCGCCAGCACCGCCAGCGCGGGCAAGAAGAGGTAGCCACTGGCACCGGGCAACGCAGGCGCGAGGTGCCAGCCCGCAACGATGTAGCCCAAGGTACTTGCCGCCGCGATGGGGAAACCCAAAGCCGCGCTGGTGCCCACCGCTTGGCGCAGCGGCACGTTGCACCACACCATGAACGGCACCGAGATGAAGGCGCCGCCCGCGCCAAGCAAGCCCGAGACGAAACCGATCACGCCACCTGCGCCCAACTGGCCAGCCACGCCAGGCATCACGCGGCTGGGTTTGGGCTTGACGTCGCGAAAAATCTGCGTGGCCGACACGCCGATGAACAGTGCGAACAGCAGCGCGAGCCAATGGCCTTTGAGCACTGCGAATGCACCCGCGCCGGCCAGCAAACTGCCGCCCACTATGCCGGGCGACAGACCGCGCGCGAGATCCCAACGCACAGCGCCGCGCTGGTGATGCGCACGCACGCTCGACAGCGACGTGAAGAAGATCGTCGCCATGGCGGTTGCAATGGCCATCTTCACCGCCATGCCGGGCTCGACACCACGATTGGACAAGATGAAGGTGAGAAACGGCACCAGCGTCATGCCACCGCCCACGCCCAAGAGGCCAGCGAGGAAGCCCGTGAACAGGCCAAGCGCAAGCAGCTCGATCACGAGAACAATGCCGATATCCATGGCGGCTGGTTCAGGCGTCGAGCAAGCGCAGCACGGCGCTCCACTCGCTGGCAATCACCGGCGTGATCGACAGGCGATTGCCTGCTTGCAGCACCCGCATGGTGGCGAGTTCAGATGCGGCGCGCATCTCGGCAAGCGGCAGCAGCCGCGTCTTGCGCACAAGTTTCACGTCGATCTGAAGCCAGCGTGGCGCCGCGCGCGGCGACTTGGCGTCGAAGTAGGGCGACGCGACATCGAACTGGGTCGCGTCGGTGTCCAATCCGCCCGCGATGGCGGCCAGCCCGGCGATGCCCGGCTGCGGGCATGACGAGTGATAGAAGAGTACGCCGTCGCCAGGCTGCATCGCATCGCGCATGAAGTTGCGCGCCTGGTAGTTGCGCACGCCTGTCCACGGCAGCGTCTTCTTTTGCGCGCGCGCAAGGTCATCGATCGAGCACTCGTTGGGCTCGCTTTTCATCAACCAGTAGCTAGGCATTGGGGGGGTGGCAGGGGCCGAGGAGGGTGTCCGCCGCACACCGTGAGCCCACATTCCTGAACCCTTTGCGAAGTTCAGGTGGGCGAGGTCAGTTTGGCTTCGGGTTCATCTGACGCGAGACGCTCACACCAGCCAAACAATGTTCCAAGCCCTTGCTCAATGAGCATCGGTTCAGGGAAATAAAACTCACGCACATGCGACGGACAAATTCATTCTAGCGGCGTGAGGTGGCCCTGTGTCTGTGCTTGAGGTCACAAAAGATGGCCGTCTTGATCAAGCACGGCGTCAATGCGTTGCACCAGTGCCTTCACGTCGATGCTGCCGTCGTCATGCGTGGTCTGCACGGGTGCGGCTTTGGCGCGCGGCGGCGGCGCGGCGTTTCGCTTCTCGGCAATCTGGTAGGCAAGATTGAGTGCTGCCAATACGGCGATGCGTTCGCGCGCCTTGACTTTGCCGGCATCGCGGATGCCGCTCATCTCCCGGTCGACGTCGGCCACCGCCGCGCTGAGCAAGGCCTCGCCGCCTTCGGGGCAGCCGAGCAGGTAGCCCTGGCCCATGATGGTGACTTCAATCTGCTTCATCGCGGCGTGGGGCTGTCTTGTGTTTCGGTGGGCAGGCGCGACAGCAGCGTGTCGATGCGCGTGCGTGCCGCTGCCAGCCGCGAGCGCAAGCTGTCGCGCTCGGTGGTGACGGCTGTGAGCTGCTGCTCCATCAACACGCTGGTGCGCTTGAGCTCGTCGTGCCGCAGCACCAAGCGCTCGATACGGTCAGCCAGGTCTTGCAACGTAGGCATGTGGGGCGACTCCTGTGCACACGATTCTAGGCGGCGCTGAGTTGGGCTTCGTGTTTGCCATGGTCACAAGACGATCGCACCTGGCAGCGCGCGCAATCGGGCTGGCGCGCCTTACAGACATAGCGTCCGTGCAGGATGAGCCAGTGGTGCGAGTCGACCGCAAAGCGCGCGGGCACGCGCCGCATCAAGGCGAGTTCTACCTGCATGGGGTTGCGCCCAGGCGCCAGGCCGCTGCGGTTGCTAACACGAAAGATGTGCGTGTCGACCGCCATCGTGGGCTTGCCGAACGCGACGTTGAGCACGACGTTGGCGGTCTTGCGGCCCACACCGGGCAGCGCTTGCAGCGCCTCGCGCGTGCGCGGCACCGCGCCGCCGTGCTGCACGACGAGCTGCTCGCTGGTTTGCATGACATGGCGCGCTTTGGTGCGGTACAGGCCGATGGTGCGGATGAGCTCGGTGACACGTTCCAGCCCAAGTGCGAGCATGGCTTGCGGCGTCGACGCCAACGCGAAGAGCCGCCGCGTCGCCTTGTTGACGCTGATGTCGGTGGCCTGGGCTGAGAGCAACACGGCAATCAAAAGCTCGAACACGCTGGTGAACTCGAGCTCGGTCTGCGGCCGCGGGTTGGCACGTGCCAGCGTGTTGAAGAACGTGTCGATATCGGCGTCGTTCACGTGGGGTCCCCGCCGTCTCCACTGTCGTCACCACGGCGCTGTCGCGCACGCGCCATGGCGGCTTCGACGACGGCGCGTTTTCGTGCCAACGCCTCGGGGTCGGTCAGGCTTGAATGCCGGGCCAGATCGTCGAGCTTGGCCTGCGCTTGTGCGGCCAGGCGTTCGTCGTTCTCGCGTTGCTCGCGCTGCGTGCGCATTTGATGAAACGCGTAACTCGTGCGCGCTTGCCCGGCCTGCGTCGCACTCCACGCCGCCCAGCCTGTACGCGTGCCGCTGACGGGCACCATCGCAATGCAATCCACCGGGCAGGCCGGCACGCAAAGCTCGCAGCCGGTGCAGTCGGCGTCGACCACAGTGTGCATCAACTTCGACGCGCCGACGATGCAGTCCACCGGGCAGGCCTTGATGCACAGGGTGCAGCCGATGCACCAGGCTTCGTCGATGACGGCCAGCAAACGCGGCGCCTCCACGCCGCGTGTCGTGTCCAGCGGCAGCACGGCGCGGCCGCTAATGGCGGCCAGGCGCACGATGCCCTCGGCGCCGCCGGGCGGACAGCGGTTGATGTCGGCGTCTTGCGCAGCTATGGACTGCGCGTAGGCGCGGCAATCGGGGTAGCCGCAGCGTGTGCACTGCGTCTGCGGCAGGGCCGCATCGAGCGCGTCGGCCACGCTCGTTTGCGGGCCTGTCAGGCCAGGCTGGCTAGAGGCGTTCGGCGCGTCGGTTGGCACCGGCGCATTATCGGCGGCGCTTGACTTGCGCTGCGGCGGCGGCCTTCTTGTTCACCACGCCGATCACCGCCTTTTGGTGTTTGGCAATGAAGCTCTTGACCTCGGGGTAGACCATGTCGCGCCAACGCCGGCCCGAGAAGATGCCGTAATGGCCCGCGCCGATGGCGTCGAAGTGAAAGCGCCGGTTGGCCGGCACACCCGAGCACAGCTCATGCGCGGCCTTGGTCTGGCCGGCGCCGGAGATGTCATCAAGCTCGCCTTCGATGGTCAGCAGGGCGCTGGTGCGGATATCGTGCGGCCGCACCAGGGTGCCGCCGACATGCCAGGTGCCATTGACCAGCGCGAAGTCCTGAAACACGGTCTTGATGGTGTCCAGGTAGTACTCGGCGGGCATGTCGAGCACGGCGTTGTACTCGTCGTAGAAACGCCGGTGCGATTCGGCGCTGTCGTCGTCGCCGCGGATGAGGTCGCGAAAGTAGTCGTAGTGCGACGTCAGGTGGCGGTCGGGGTTCATTGCCACAAACCCGGTGTGCTGCAAGAAGCCCGGGTAGACACGGCGGCCAGCGCCGGGGAAGTTGGCCGGCACGCGGTAGATCACGTTGTTCTCGAACCAGCTGTGGCTCTTGTTCGTGGCCAGGTTGTTGACGGCCGTGGGGCTGCGCCGCGCGTCGATCGGGCCGCCCATCATGGTTAGCGTCAGCGGCGTGCGCTCGCCCGCACTGGCCATCAACGAGACGGCAGCCAGCACCGGCACCGTGGGCTGGCACACGGAGATGACATGCACGTCTGGCCCGGCATGCCGGATGAATTCCTGCACGTAGGCCACGTAATCGTCGAGGTGGAAATTGCCCTGGTCCAGCGGCACCATGCGCGCGTCGGTCCAATCGGTGATGTAGACCTTGTGGTCTTGCAGCAGGCTCTTCACCGTCTCACGCAGCAGCGTGGAGTGGTGGCCAGACAGGGGTGCGACCACCAGCACCGTGGGTTGTGACTTCATCAGGCCCAGGGCCTGTGTGTTATCAGTGAAGCGCTTGAAGCGCAGCAGGCGGCAAAACGGCTTGTGGATCGCCACCTGCTCCTGCACGGCGACCTCGACACCGCCCACCGTCACGCCGCGAATGTCGAACTCGGGCTTTTCGTACTCCTTGGCCAGGCGGTGCAAGAGATCAAAACCTGCCGAGACACGCTGCGCCAGTGGTGACTGCGCAAAGGGCGACAGGGGGTGGCTGTAGAGCTTGGCCGTGGCACTGGCGAACTCGGAGAAGGGTGCCGCCATGGCGCGCTGAGTTTCATAGACCTGATAAAGCATGCGACCTCTTTCCGGTGAGTCGTGCGTGAATTTGTGCAGTGCAGCAAATATAGCGGCGTATGAGCAGCTTGCCTGTTGCGGATTGGCAGCAATGCCCTGAATACAGGCTCGAAGTGGCCCTGTTAGTGGGATTCAGCGCCGCATCAGCCCATGACCTGGGCCAGTGCGCCAACGACCCGGTCGATGTTGCGGCTGTTGACGGCGGCCACACAGATGCGCCCGCTGTCCAAGCCGTAGACGCCGAATTCACTGCGCAGGCGCTGCATCTGCGGCGTGCTCAGGCCCGAGTAGCTGAACATACCCATCTGGCGCTGGATGTAGCTCAGGTCGCCCGGCACGCCGGCCGCTTGAAGCCGCTCGGTCAAGGTCTTGCGCACGGCTTTGATGCGCTCGCGCATGCTGGCCAACTCGCTCTCCCACATCGCGCGCAGCTCAGGCGTGTTGAGCACGGTGGCCACGACAAACGCGCCAAAGGTGGGCGGGCTGGAATAGTTGGTACGAATCGTGATCTTCAACTGCGACAGCACGCGCGCGCACTCGTCGCTGCTTGCGCACACCACGCTGAGCGCGCCGACGCGTTCACCATAGAGCGAAAAGCTCTTGGAGAACGAGGTCGAGATGAAGGTGCTGATGCCTGCGGCCACAAACAGCGCCACCGCCGCGCCGTCTTCGGCGATGCCCTTGCCAAAGCCCTGGTAGGCGAGGTCGAGAAACGGCACCAGGCCACGCGCCTTCACGGCGTCCACCACCCGCGCCCACTGCGCCGGCGTGAGGTCACAGCCGGTCGGGTTGTGGCAACAAGCGTGCAGCACGACGACGCTCCCAGCGCCCAGCGTGTTCAGCGCCGCCAGCATGTCGTCAAAGCGCACGCCGCGTGTGGCAGCGTCGTAGTAGGGGTAGGTCTCGACCACGAAGCCGGCTCCTGCGAAGAGCGCGCGGTGGTTTTCCCAGCTCGGGTCGCTGATGTACACCTTGGCTGTGGGCTGCAAGCGCTTGAGAAAGTCGGCGCCAAGCTTCAGTCCACCCGTGCCACCCAGGGCTTGCACGGTGGCGACACGGCCGTCGCGCAAGAGGGCACTGTCGGCACCAAAGACCAGGGCTTGCACGGCCTTGTCGTAGGCGGCGATGCCGTCGATGGGCAGGTAGCCCTTGGCTTTGGTGGCGCCCAGCAGCTGCTTCTCGGCCGCCGCCACACATGCCAGCACAGGCAACTTGCCATCGTCATCGAAATACACGCCCACGCCGAGGTTCACCTTGACGGGGTTGGTGTCGGCATTGAACTGTTCGGTGAGCCCAAGGATGGGGTCGCGCGGGGCGAGTTCGACGGCTGAAAAGAGCGAGGCGGACATGGCGAACTTTCGCAAACAGGGGCGGGCGTGGGGTGGCCGGGATGGCTGGCCGAGGGTGCGCTACGCTTGCAGGTTCACTGCCGCGCAAGCAGCTGCAAGGCGCGCGCATTCTAAGTTGCCATGCTTGGCCAGCCAGGGCTGCACCCATGACCGAACCGCTCACGTCTGAACCCGACCGCACCGAGCTTGATGGCGAGCTGCGCGGCGAGCTGGTTTCGTTTGCCGACTCGCCGTTTGAGCTGCTGCAACCCTTCGTGCCAGCGGGCGATCAGCCAGCCGCCATCGCGCAGTTGATCGAAGGCATCAGCGACGGGCTGAGCTTTCAAACCCTGCTGGGCGTCACCGGCTCGGGCAAGACCTTCACCATGGCCAACGTCATTGCCCGCCTGGGCCGCCCGGCCATCGTGTTTGCGCCCAACAAGACGCTGGCTGCGCAGCTCTACAGCGAGTTCCGCGAGTTCTTTCCGAAGAACGCCGTCGAGTACTTCGTGAGCTACTACGACTACTACCAGCCCGAAGCCTACGTGCCGCAGCGCGACCTCTTCATCGAGAAAGACAGCGCCATCAACGAACACATCGAGCAGATGCGGCTCTCGGCCACCAAGAGCCTGCTGGAGCGGCGCGACGTGATCATCGTGGCCAGCGTCAGCGCCATCTACGGCATTGGCAACCCTGCCGATTACCACCAGATGGTGATGACGCTGCGTGTGGGCGACAAGATTGGCCAGCGCGACCTCATCGCGCATCTCATCCGCATGCAGTACACGCGCAACGACATGGATTTTTCACGCGGCAGCTTTCGCGTGCGCGGCGACACCATCGACGTCTTCCCGGCCGAACACTCGGAGCTCGCGCTGCGCATCGAGCTCTTCGACAACGAGGTCGAAGGCATGCAGCTGTTGGACCCGCTCACAGGCCGTGTTAGACAGAAAATACCGCGCTTCACGGTGTACCCGTCCAGCCACTACGTGACGCCACGCGACCGCGTGCTGGCGGCCATCGACACCATCAAGGTCGAGCTGCGCGAGCGCGTGGCGCAGTTCATCGCCGACGGCAAGCTCGTCGAAGCCCAGCGCATCGAGCAGCGCACGCGCTTTGATCTGGAGATGCTGCAAGAGGTGGGCCACTGCAAGGGCATCGAGAACTACACGCGCCACCTGTCGGCCTCTCAGCCCGGCGACCCGCCGCCGACGCTGGTAGATTATTTGCCTGACGACTGCCTCATGTTCATGGACGAAAGCCATGTGCTCGTCGGCCAGTTTGGCGGCATGTACAACGGCGACCGGGCGCGCAAGACCACGCTGGTGGAGTACGGGTTCCGGCTGCCCAGCGCGCTCGACAACCGGCCGCTGAAATTCGACGAGTTCGAGGGCAAGATGCGCCAGGCCATGTTCATCTCGGCCACGCCGGCGGCTTACGAGCAGCAGCACGCCGGGCAGGTGGTCGAGCAGCTGGTGCGCCCCACCGGCCTGGTGGACCCCAGCATCGAAGTCAGGCCGGCGACCCACCAGGTGGACGACGTGCTGCAGGAGATTCGCGCGCGCGTCGAGATCAACGAGCGGGTGCTGATCACGACCCTGACCAAGCGCATGGCCGAGCAACTCACCGACTACCTGGCCGACAACGGCGTCAAGGTGCGCTACCTGCACAGCGATGTCGAAACGGTGGAGCGCGTCGAGATACTGCGCGACCTGCGGCTGGGCACTTTCGACGTGCTGGTCGGCATCAACCTGCTGCGCGAGGGGCTCGACATTCCCGAGGTGTCGCTGGTGGCGATCCTCGACGCCGACAAGGAGGGCTTTCTGCGCTCCGAGCGCAGCCTGATCCAGACCATCGGCCGAGCCGCGCGCAACCTCAACGGCAAGGCGATCCTGTACGGCGACAAGGTCACCGAGTCGATGCGCAAGGCCATCGATGAAACCGAACGGCGGCGCGCCCGCCAAGTCGCCCACAACCTGGCGATGGGCATCACGCCGCGCAGCATCAAGAAGCATGTCAAGGAACTGATCGACGGCGTCTACTCCGAGAAATCGGGCAAGGACGACGCGAAGGCGGCGCATCTGTCGGCCGAGGTGGAGGCGATGTCCGAGAAAGATCTGGGCAAGCGGATCAAACAACTGGAAAAGCAAATGCTCGACCACGCGCGCAACCTCGAATTCGAGAAAGCAGCGCGCGTGCGTGACCAGTTGGCGCTGCTGCGCGAACAGGCCTTCGGTGCGCCCGGCACCGACAACGTGGTGGCGCTGTTGGGCAAGCCATGAAGCCAGTGCACGTCTTGATGGTCTGCATGGGGAACATTTGCCGTTCGCCCACAGCCGAAGGCGTGCTGCGCCACAAGCTGAAGGCCGCCGGCCTGGCGGATGGGGTCAGCGTCGATTCGGCCGGCACGCACGCTTACCACTGCGGCGAGCCGCCCGATTCGCGTGCGCTGCGGCACGCGCTGCGTCGCGGTTACGACCTCAGCAGCCTGAGGGCGCGGCAGGTCGCAGACGACGACTTCCAGCGTTTCGACCTGATCCTGGCGATGGACTGGGACAATCTGGCGCTGCTCGAAGCACAGGCACCGGCAGGCTCCCGGGCCCGGATTCGGCGCTTGATGGAGTTCGCCGAGCGCGACGCAGGCCCCGTGGTGCCCGATCCCTACACCGGCAGCGCGCGCGGGTTTGACCACGTGCTTGACTTGGTGGAAGCCGCTTGTGACGGTTTAGTCAACCATTTGTCCATGACAAATAATCGAAACCCAGTCGGAACTTCCTGATTCAATCTCGACCAAAACAGTAGGTTTCAGCTATACTCGACTGCGTTAGTCGGAATTAATCAGGGCGACGCGCCCTCCGGCTCGAGTCGACAAGCACCAACCTCCGTTCGGTCGTTTGTTTTGCCCCTCCGGGGCCTCAGGAGAATTTCATGCGTTTAACCACCAAAGGTCGTTTTGCCGTCACCGCCATGATCGACTTGGCACTGCGCGAGAACACCGGGCCCGTGGCTCTGGCAGCCATCAGCGGCCGCCAGCAGATTTCACTGTCGTACCTGGAACAGCTGTTCGGCAAGCTGCGCCGCCATGAGTTGGTCGAAAGCACACGCGGCCCTGGCGGCGGCTACTCGCTGGGCCGCAAGTCCGAAGACATCACCGTCGCCGACATCATTGTCGCGGTCGATGAACCCATCGACGCCACCGATTGCGGCGGCAAGGAAAATTGCATGGGCGACGACACCGGTCGCTGCATGACGCACGACCTGTGGGCCAGCCTGAACACCAAGATGATCGAGTACCTCGACTCGATCTCGTTGAAAAAGCTGGTCGATGACCAACTGGCCAAAGGCGTGTCGATCGACGAAGCGCCGATCAAGCGCGCCATCTCCAGCGTGCCCGTGGTCAAGCCGATCAAGATCACGGCGCCGAATTCGGTGTTTGCCCTCGGCAACGCGTTCTCC
>JANMMH010000552.1:0-16443 GCA_031373055.1 Rubrivivax sp.
GAACTCAGGGCCATTGAAGACCGAAGCGCGCGGCGGCGCCACGCCGTTCTTCACCAGCCGCGTCTGCATCTCGTTGCTGGTGGCCCATTGCAGGAAGGTCCAGGCGGCATCCTTCTTGGTGCTGAAGTTCGACACCGACACGCCCCAGCCGAAGACGATGGGTTTGCTGATGCCGGTGGCCTTGCCACGTGGCAGCACCTTCAGGCCGATGTCGTTCGGGCGGCCGGGAAACTTCATGATGTTGGCGAACTCGTTGGACGACTCGTGCGTCATCGCCAGCCGCCCCTGGCCCAGCATCTCGATGACCTGCGTGAACGTATGGTTGGCCGCGCCCGGCGGGCCGTAGTCCTTCAGCAGGTTGGCGTACATCTCGGCGCCCTTGACGCTGCCGCTCTGGCACAGCCCGGGCTTGCCGTCCGGCGTGGCGAAGTCACCGCCGCTGTTGTAGATGAAGGCCGAGACCGCGTACGAGATGGCGCCACGAATGCCGCGCGCGGCCCACACCGTGGCGTCGCCACGCGCGGCGCAGGCTTTGAGTTTGGCCGCCGCTTCGGGGATCTCTTCCAGGAACATCGGCTCGGCGACATTGCACTTGCCAAAGATCTCCTTGTTCCAATAAAAGAGCGGGCCTTCGAGGTTGATGGGCAGGCCCACGAGCTTGCCGTTGACGGTTTCTGAGCGGCGCAGGCTTTCGCCGAAGTCGTTGAAGTTGAAGTCCGGCGCGGTCGCTGCCGGGTTGGCCAGCAGCGGCGACAGGTTGGCGTACCAACCGGCCTTGTCGTAGGTCATGCCTTCGCGGAACTTGAGCGACATGAAGACGTCGATGTCGCTGGACTTGGCCTGCATCATCGTCGTCAAGCGGGCACGGAACTGCTCTTCGTTGAAGATCTCCAGGCGCAGCTTGATGCCGGTCTTGGCGGTGAACTCACCGGCCATGTCGCGCACCGCCTGCGACCAGGGGTGGTTGTTGAGCAGCAGGTTCAGCGTCTGGCCGTCGTGCTGCTTCCAGTTGAAGGCTTGTGCCTGCGCCGCAGGCACGGTGAACAGAAGGGTGGCCGCAGCGGCGGCAAGAGCTCCAAGTCGTTGCATGTCATGTCTCCAATCGTTGTCGTTGGGAAGAATCAGGCTCTCAGGCCGCGACGTAGCCGCCGTCGACCGGGATCGTGACGCCGTTGATCAGCGCCGAGGCGGGCGAGGCCAGGAACAGCGCCGTGCCCGCCAGTTCATCGGGCTCGGCCCAGCGCTTGGGTGGCAGGCGCTGCATCAGCTTGTCGTTGAACTCGGGGTTCTCGCGCCCGTTGCGGCTGATGTCGGTGTTGATCCAGCCCGGCGCGATGGCGTTGACGCGGATGCCGTCGTCGATGTAGGCCAGCGCCAGCGACTTGGTCAGCCCCACGATGGCCGTCTTGGCCGCCGCGTAGGCGGGAATTTGCGGCGCGCCGAAGTAGCTGTACATCGAGCCGATGTTGATCATGCAGCCGCGCGTGGCCTTCAGGTGGGGGCGAAAGGCCGCCGCCAGGCGCACGTTGCCGAACAGGTGGATGTCGACGATCTCGCGGAAGACCTCGGGCTTGTGCTCCTCCCAGCGGATGAGCCGGCCGGCGCAGTGGATCAGCACGTTCAGCCCGGGAATCTTGGCCGCCAGCGCGTTGACGGCGTCGTCGCTGGTCACGTCCAGCAGCTCAAAGGCCGCGCCAGCGGCGCTGAGCTCCGCGCTGGGCGGCTTCAAGTCGGTCACCGTGACGCGCGCGCCGTGGGCGAGGAAGGCCCGCGCGAAGGCCGAGCCGATGCCGCCGCAGCCGCCACTGATGAGCACGTGCTGGCCGGCCACAGAAAAGTCGGGTACCGCCATCTCAACTCCTTGTGTCGAGCCGCCCTGTCACGGTGACGGTACCACCGGGCTTTCGCATGCGCAATGGTGTTTGCGATTCCGAAAGCACGCCGATCGCGCCAAGCCGAGCTCGTCGTCGCCAGCCGGCATCAACAGGCCCGGGCGCACGTCAATCATGGGCCGTCTTGGCTAACGCCGATTTGCCACTGACAGCAGCGCGAGGTTGGTGGGGTTGCGCTGCAAGAAACTTTCGCGAAACGCTGCGGGCACATGCGGCAGCGCGCGTTGGTGCACCCAGGCCAAGCCTTGCGCCAATGCCATCGCCGCGTCATCAACGGCCTCGCAGGCGCGAAAGACCTGCACGGCCCCCCACCAGGCGTCGGGCAGGTACATGTCAGCGGGCTGCACGTCGGCCAGCCTGGGTAGCAGCCGGCGCAGGGCGGTGGCCGCTTGCGCTGAGCGCCCGGCGCGGTGCAGCGCAAAGGCGCGCAGCAGCTCGGCGCGCATGGCCACGGCCATGTATTCGAGATCGGCCGCCATTCGCAGCACTTCGTCACAGCGTGTCACCGCTGCCATCGCGTCGAGCTTGTCGGTCTCGTCCAGCAGCGCCAGCCAGCGTGTGTAGCCGTCGCCGGCGGGGCCCAGCAACGCCAAGGCGTCGGTGGCGGGCGGCTGCGGGTGATGTTGCGATGGATGTTGCGAATGCAGCGCCAAAGCGCGGTCCAGCCGCGCCGAGAGGACAGCGCGCCGCGCCTGCGTCGCCACCACCGGCGGCGTCTCGTAGTTCAGCGTCTGGCGCGCCCGCGCGAACTGGCCCAGCTCGATCCACAGCAGCGCCAGGTGGTTGCTGGCCACAGCGATCCACAGCGTCTGGCCATCTCGACGAAAGCGCTCGATGGCCGCACCCAGGTGCTCCAGCGCTTCGTCATACGCCCCGCTCCTGCCGCAGTAGTGGCCGAGGTAGGTCTGGACGACACCGCCCGTGGGGCCGTCGGTGGCGCCAAGCTCGGCCTGTAGCGCGAAGGCACGCTGCGTCAGCACGAGCGCTTCGTCCACGTGCCCGAGGTTGCCCTGGATGGTGGCCAGGTTGGACGTCAGCGTGGCGAGCTCGGCCAGGTCGCCAAGCGCCTGCGCGTTGTCGATGGCGCGGCGCATGGCCTTCGCACTGTCGCGCAGGCGCCGTGCGCTGTTGAGCACATAGGCGTAGTCGGCCCAGAAGCGCCCGCGCTGCTCGGCGTTGCCTTCGCGCTCCACCAGCTCGCGCAGGGGCTCGATTTCGGCCAGGCCTTCGACGGCGCGGCCGGCCTGCGCCAGGCCCGCCGCATGCAAGCGTGCGGCCTCGAAGTGCGGCCAGGGCGAGGCCAGACGCCGCGCGATGGTGGCCGCCTGCGTGGCCGCTGCCACGCCGCGCTCGTGGTCGGCGGACATCAATGCGGCCATGGCGCGTGCGGTCAGCGCAGCGGCCTGTTGGGCGTCGCCGCGTGCGTCTTGGATCAGGCCGTCGATCACGCTGTCGGCATGGGCCACGCCCTGCACCACGATCAGCGACTGGATGCTGTCGCAGCGCGCGTCAAACGCACGCCCGGTGTCGCCAGCCTTGTCGAAACAATCCCGTGCCTGCCGCCAGTGTTCGACTTCATGGCTGCGCTGCGACGCACTTTGCGCCTGGCGCGCGGCCTCAACGTGGGCAACGCCCGCGCGTGCCCATTCATGCGCGCCGGCCCAGTGCACGGCCAGGCTCGCGGGCGCGGCCTGCTGCGCCAGCAGGACCTCGGCAATGTGCCGGTGCAGCAGCCGCGCGATGGGCGCGGGCACCGAGTCTCGCGTGGCTTCGAAGATCAAGTCGTGCGCGAAAGCGTGCTCACAAAAGACCTGCGCCACATCAAGCTCATGCCAAGGCTCGGCCAGGTCCAGCGGGTGCAGCGAAAGCACGGTGGCGGCGAGCTCGGCGCTGAAGCTCGCACCCGCCAACGCGGCCACACGCGCGAGCTTGAGCGCGGGCGCTGAGAGCTGCGCCAGGCGGCGCTGCACCAGGGCAGCCACGGTACTGGGCTGGGGCAGCCGACCCGCTTTGCCGGCGCCACCGTGGCCACCGTGGCCACCCGCGAGCACCATGTCCTTCAGCGTTTCCAGCGCAAACATCGGGTTGCCGCCGCTGTGTTTGAGCAGCGCGGCGGCCAGTGCGGGCGCGTCCAGCCCCGGCAGCGCCAGCGAGGCGATGAGCTCGGCCATCTGCGCCAGGTTGAGGGGCGCCAGGCGCACGGTCTCCAGCCGCTGCGTGTCTTCGAGCGCGCGCTGCAGTGCCATGGCCGCCGCGCCGGCTTCGGCCGCGCGCAAGGCAAAGCCCCAGCGCAGCGCGCTCAAGTCGTCCGACAAGCACAGCGCTTGCAAACACTCGACGCTGGCGTCGTCGGCGAAGTGCAGGTCGTCGACGATCAACGCGTGCAGGCCGAGCAAGATCGCCTGCGCCAGCGTGGCCTCGACCGCGCGCTGCAAAAGCAGCCGCTGTGCGTCACCGGCCAGCGCCACAGCCTGGCCCAGCTCGGGCAGCACCAGGGCCAGCTGCTGGCGCCGCGCGGCGTCGATGGGCAGGTTGAAGTGCGCCAGCAGCGCGCGCAGCAGCCGCGCCAGCAGCGCGTAGGCCAGGTTCGCGTCACCCGGGCGCGCCTGCACGCTGAGCACGCCTTCGCTGGCAGCAGCCACATCACCGAGCAGGCGCGTCTTGCCGATGCCGGCCTCGCCATGCAGGGCAAACGCGCGCTGGCTGGCCCAGGCCTGGGCCAGCGCGCCGGTCTCGGCGGCACGGCCCACCAGGCGCGGCGGGCGCATCAAGCTGGCCGGCGCCACGGCACGCTGCGCGGGCAGCGGCAAGGTGGTGGCACCGCGTTCGATGGTCGTTAGCAGCTCGATCGTCTCGGCACCCGGGCGCGCGCCGAGCTCGTCTTTCAGTCGCGCTTCGAAACGCTCGAAGACGGCGATGGCCGCGCTGGCGTCACCGCGCAGGTAGTGCAGGCGCATCAAGCGGCGCTGTGCGTGTTCCGACAGCGGCTCACTCACGGCCAGCCGCTGCGCGTAGGCCAGACCACGCGCGACGGCGCCGCTGGCTTCGCACAGCGCCGCAGCCGCTGCCAGGGCCGCGTCGCGCTGCACCTGCCAACGCTCACGCGCGCCACGCAGCCAGTCCGCCAGCTCGGGCAGGGTGTCGAAGTTCAGGTCACCGAGCAGCGCATCGCGGCCGGCCTCGGGGTCCAAGGCCATGGCGGCCAGGCTGGCGGCGATGTCGGTCTGCACGCCGGGGCTCAGCTGCAACAGCGCACCGGCGCTGACGACGTGGGCGTCGTGGTCGCGGCGCAGGCGAAACAGGCGCTGGCGCAGGCTGGTGTCGGCGCGCTTGGCCTTGGCCTCGGGCCAGATCAGCGCGGCCACGTGGGCGGCGGCGATGGGCCCGTCGAGTGCGACCACGGCCAACAACGCGGCGTCTTTGGGTGTGAGCCAAACCTGCGCGGCGGGTAGCTCGCGTTGCAGGCAGGGCCGGCCCAGCAGCTGCACGCGCCAGGGCATGGCGGCGCTCGCCTGCGGCGCTGGCGCGGTTGTGGCCACGGAAGACTGGGTCGCTTTGGCAGCGGGCATCGTCAAGGTGTCCCATGCCCATGCCTGCCGCAACGACAGCCGCTACGGACACGCGATGGCATGGCCAATTGTGTTGTAGCCGCCGGCCGTGACCGGGCGGTTACTGCGCGGCCTGGACTACCCGCGCCGGGCGGCGTCCAGCACCAGCGCAGGCGTGGCCGCCATCTCGGCGCGCAGGCGCTTTAATTTCTCGCGCGGGTCTTCTTTCACGGTCTCGTCGGCAAGCTTCATTTCAGCGATGAAGCGGCTGGGCACGCCCGGCACCATCTCGCGGCCGCGCTTGCGTCGCTTCAAGGTGCTAACGGCCAAAGTGCGGCGGGCGCGGGTGATGCCGACGTACATCAGCCGGCGCTCTTCTTCCAGCCTCCCTTGCGTCATCTCGGGCGTCATGTCGTCGTCGCCCGAGCGAAACGGCAGCACACCTTCATTGATGCCTGCGAGCACCACGTGTTGCCACTCCAGGCCCTTGGCCGCGTGCAGGGTCGACAGCGTCACCACGTCTTGCTCGTCGCCACGCTCGGCCAGGCTGATGATGATGCTGATGCTTTGCGCCACCTCGAGCACGCTCTTGGTTTCGCTGTGCTCGCCGCCGCCATCGTCACGGCTCACGCCGCCGCAGCGCTTGCCGATCCAGTCGACAAAGTCCAGCACGTTGGCCCAGCGTGCGGTGGCTACTTTTTCGCTGTCTTCGCCGTCATGCAGGTGCTGCTCGTAGGCGATGACTTTCAACCAACCCAGCAGCAACACACGCGCCGCGTCACCGCCCGTGGTGTGGCGCGCGCCGCCTTCGAGATCGTTCACGGCGCGGCCGAATTCATGCAGCGCGTCGATGGCCTTGCCCTTCAGCGCGGCGGGCAGGCTGGGTGAAAAGAGCGCTTCGAAGAGGCTGACTTTCCACTTCGACGCGAATTCGCCCAAGGCCGCAAGGGTGGTGTGGCCGATGCCGCGCTTGGGCGTCGTCACCGCGCGTAGGAATGCGGGGTCGTCGTCCTGGTTGACGAGCAGGCGCAGCCAAGCGCAGAGGTCTTTGATCTCGGCACGGTCGAAGTAGCTCTGCCCGCCCGAGACTTTGTACGGCAGCTGCGCGGCACGCAGTTTTTGCTCAAAGGCGCGCGACTGGTGGTTGGCGCGGTAGAGCACGGCGAAGTCGCTCAACTTCACTTCGCCGCCCGCTGCACGTAAGGCCTGGATGCGTGCCACCGCACGCTCGGCCTCGTGCTCTTCGCTGTCGCACTCGATCACGCGCACCGGGTCACCGTCACCGAGCTCGCTCCAAAGCTTCTTCTCGAAGATCTTCGGGTTCTGCGCAATCACCGCATTGGCCGCGCGCAGGATGGCACCCGTGCTGCGGTAGTTCTGCTCGAGCGCAATGATGCGCAACTGCGGGTACTCTTGCGGCAGGCGTTTCAGGTTGTCGATCGTGGCACCGCGCCAGCCGTAAATGCTCTGGTCGTCGTCGCCCACCGCGGTGAACATGGCGCGCTCACCCACCAGCGTCTTGAGCAGCTCGTACTGCACAGCGTTGGTGTCCTGGTACTCGTCCACCAGCACATGCTTGAACATCGCCTGCCACTTGGTGCAGGCGTCGTCGTCGCGCTGCAAGAGCTTGAGCGGCAGGCCGATGAGGTCGTCAAAGTCCACCGCCTGGTAGGCCGCCAGGCGCTCTTCATAGCGGCGCATCACGCGGGCGGCCACGCGCTCGTCGTCGTCCGCTGCGGCGGCCTCGGCCGTGTCGGCGTTCAGGCCCTGGTTCTTCCAGAGGCTGATGGTCCACTGCCAGCGCCGCGCCAGCGCCAGGTCGCTGCTGCCACCGGCGTCGCGCAGCACGCCGGCCACGTCGTCGCTGTCAAGAATGCTGAAGTTGGCTTTGAGACCGATGCGCTCGCCATCACTGCGCAAGATGCGCACGCCTAACGAATGAAAGGTGCTGACAGCCAGATCCTTGGCCGCACGGTGCCCAACCAAGGCTTTGGCACGCTCGCGCATCTCGGCCGCGGCCTTGTTGGTGAAGGTGATGGCGGCAATCTCTTTGGCCGCGAGACCCGTGCTCAAGAGCTTGGCGATCTTGTGCACGATCACCCGCGTCTTACCCGAGCCCGCACCGGCGAGCACCAGGCATGGGCCGCTCAGGTGGTAGACGGCTTGCAGCTGGGCGGGGTTGAGTGAGACGGGGGCGGACATGGGCGAGGCCGGGCGGCTAAGCAGGGCGGCGGATGATAGTCACCGGCTTGCAGACGCATCAGCGCACGCGCTGTGTTAGACCCTCACCATGCAACACAGCTCTCCACGTCGCAGCTTCCTTGCCACCCTCCTGGCTACGGGCATGGCGCCTGGCCTTGTGCGCCACGCGCGCGCCGCCGACACCGAGCGCTTCACCCTGGGCGTCGCGTCCGGCCAGCCGCGCCCCGACGGCATGGTCTTGTGGACGCGCCTGATGGGTGGCGACTTGTCCGAGCGTGTGGACGTGCAATGGGAGCTCGCGCACGATGAAGCCTTCACGCGCATCGCCGCAAGCGGCAGTGAAAGCGCCGACGCCGCCTGGGCCCACAGCGTGCACGCCGAGCCGCGAGGTCTGGACAGCGCACGCTGGTACTTCTACCGCTTCACCGCCCTGGGCCAACGCAGCGCGGCGGGCCGCACGCGCACCGCACCGGCGCTGGCCGCCAACCCCGCGCCGCTGCGCTTCGCCATCGCCAGCTGCCAGCGCTGGGACCATGGCCACTATGCCGCCTGGCGCGATGTCGCTGCGTCGAATCTGGATCTGGTGCTTTTCCTGGGCGACTACATCTACGAATACACCGCCCTGCCCAGCGCTGTGCGCATGCACCGTGGCCCGATGGTGCGCACACTTGACGCTTACCGTGACCGTTATGCACAGTACAAGAGCGACCCGCATTTGCAAGCCGCGCACGCCGCCGCACCATGGCTGATGGTGTGGGACGACCACGAGGTCGCCAATGACTACGCCGGCTTCGATGGCCGCAGCAGCACGAGCGGCTTCGCGCGCCAGCGCGCCGCCGCCTACCAGGCCTATTGGGAGCACATGCCCTTTGCGCACTCGGCCCGGCCAAGCGGCGCCGACATGCGCATTTACGGCCACCTCGACTGGGGAAGGCTCGCGCGCTTTCACCTGCTCGACGACCGCCAGTACCGCGACGTGCAGGCCTGCCCCAAACCCGGCCGCAGCGGCAGCAACACGGTGCGCGTGAGCGAGTGTCCCGACTTGCTGGACCCGCGCCGCAGCCTGCTCGGCGCGGCGCAAGAGCGCTGGCTGGCCGACAGCTGGAGCCTGGCGCAGCCGTGGAACCTGGTGGCACAACAAACGCTGATGGCGCGCGCCAGCGAAGCCGACCCGCAACAGGACGGCCGCTATTGGAGCGACGGCTGGGACGGCTACGCCCCGGCCCGCCAGCGCCTGCTGCGCACCGTGGCCGAGAAGAAGGTGCCGGGCGTGGTGGTGCTGGGCGGCGACGTGCACGCCAGCTTCGTGGCCGACCTGCGCCTGGACTTCGACCAGCCCGCGTCGCCCATCGTCGCCAGCGAGTTCTGCGGTACGTCGATCAGCAGCCACGGCCGCAGCCAGGCTCGGCTGGACGCCGCGCGGCGCTTCAACCCGCACCTGCACCACGCGCAAGGCGATCAGCGCGGCAGCATGCACTTCACCCTGGACGCCAGCACCTTGCAGGCCGAACTGCGTGGGGTAGCTAACGCTGAAGATGCGCGCAGCCCGGTGCACGCCGGCGCGCGCTTCACGGTGGCGGCGCAGCGCCCGGGGCCGCAGCGCGCTTGACGTCTTCAGCGCTGTCGCACGAAGGCGTCCAAGCCAATCCTGGCTGCGCCGCCAGCCAAAAAAAATGGCCGCAAAGCGCTAAGCACTTTGCGGCCGTGAGCCGAGGCTCAAACCGAGATCAAGACGCCGGGCAAGACTGCCCCAGCTGCGCGATCAACCCGCGCAGCGTGCGCGTGGTGCCGGTGGCTTCATCCACCGGGTGGAAGGTGTTCTTCGTGTGGGTGCAGCCGTAGGTCGCTGCGGCCACGGTGGCGGCAGTGAGCACGTCGTCGCCCGCAGGCTTGGTGCCAGCCTTGACCCAGCGCACCATGTCGTCAAACGCGGCCTGCATTTCAGCGTTGGTGAAGTCGCAATGGGTCGCGCCACGAATAGCGCGGTGCACCACACGGTCAGCGCGCGCGGTGCCTGCCGCATTCAGGCGCTGGCGGTAGACCTGCTGCATGTTGAAGGGCACGAATATGTCGCCCAGCGTATGGATCGACACCACCGGGGCGTAGGGCCTGGCGTTCACCTGGGGCACGGCACGCAAGCCGTCACGGCGCAGCGGGTTGTAGTTGGCATCGGCCGTGACACGCGGCACGCTGCTGTTCAGCGCGGCGCTGGCCGCCGCATCGCCGTCGATGGCGTACACGGTGCGGCTACTGTCGTTGTTGTACTTGGCCAGGATGCCGGTCAAGGTCAGGTCTGAACCGAAGTTGGGCACCATGCCCGCGCCGTAGCTGCCGCCGTAGTACAGACCGATGTCAAACATCGGCCGCGTGCCGCCGGTGAGGTTCTTCAACACACTAACGTACTGCGCACCCGCCGTACCCTTGGGCGTGTAACCCGCCGTCGGGAAGTTGGTGAACAAGGCGTTGTGCACGGGCGTCAGGATCGAGTTGGGGTTCAGGCTGGGCGCCAGCAAAAACTGGTAGCGCTGGCGCGCAGTGAGCGAGGCTGGCAGTGCCGCGCCCACGCCCGACAGCTGCTGCGCCGCCAAGCCTGCGGCGACAAAGGTGTTGCCCAGTTCGCTGTCACCCACCACGCCGCACATGGGCACCGAGCCCGCATAGCGCACCTTGTTCACCGCCGTGGCCATGGCTTCCTCTTCGACGGCCGCTGCGGCGATCTGCCCGCCCATCGACGTACCCATGATGTAGAAGCGTGAGGGCGCCGCCTTGCCGGTGATCGACGCAAAGGCCAGCGCCAGCTTGTTGGTGTCCTCGATACCGGCGCGCACGTCGAAGGAATTCTTGCTGTAGCCCGACGCCGCCCAGGCGTAGCCGTTTTGGATCAGGTGGCGGCGGATGTTGGCGTCGTTAGCGTTCAGCGTCTCGCCCTCGCCCGCGTAGCCGTGCGCGTACATCACGAGCTCGCCGTTCCAATTGGCCGGCACCTCCACACGGTAGGCTGCCAGCGGACTCTTGGGGTTGTTGTCGTAGCCCGCCAGCTTGCCGGCCACCCGCTGCGTGGTGCTCATGTCGACCACGTCACCCGCCGCAGCCGGCATGGCGGCGAAGGTGGTGGCGGCGTTGGCAGCCGCGCTCAGTGTGTAGGCACGCCCGTCCTGCCCACGCGGCGGCTCGGCAGGTAGCGCCGCCAGCAGCGCCGTGCCAGCGGCAGCGGCGCTGACCAAGGTGCCCAGCGTGGCCGAGGCATTGCCCAGCGACGCGCCCAGGTTGTCCAGTGCCTTGTCTTCGTCGTCGCCCACGGCGAAGGTCTGCGTCAAGGGGTTGCCGGCCGGTGTCCAGCCCATCAGTCGCGCGGACTCAGCGACGATGGCCGTGGTGGCTGCGGCCACCCCGGCGTTCATGGTGTTGAGCGAGGCGTTGTCCAGCGCCGCAAAAACCGTGCTCGGGTTGCCGCGCAGCGCGCGCGCCAGGATCAGCTCGGTCAGCGGCGTCAGGTTGGCCTGGCCGGCGCTGCTGGTGAAGCCATGCAGCTTGCCCATGGTGGCCGATTCCACTTCCAGCATGCAAGGCAGCTCGTGCGCGTTCAAGGTGATGCTGTAGCGGCCGGCAGCGTCGGTGGTGGCGCTTGCGGGGAAGCCGGCACTGCACTTGGCAGTCACCGACTTGGCCGCAACAGCCGCACCCGTGGCAGCGATGCCGGTGATGGTGATGGGGGTGATGTTGTTGCCGCCGCAGCTGGCGAGCAGCGCGCTGATGGCCAGCGCAGGCAGGGTAAGTCGAAACAATCGCATGGTGTCTCCGGGTGGTGTTTTGATCGCCCAGCATCTTGCCCGCGAACGCGCCCCTGGCCGCATCGCAAAGACTAGGACTTCCACCACTGGCGCAGCCCACGCCGCGCGCTTCAGCTTGGTGGAACCGCGCCGGGGGCCGCAGTGGGGTTGAAGGCGGCGCGCCTTTCGCTCGGCAGCGCCAACACCACGGCCGCCGTGAACACCGCCACCCCGGCCATGGCCATGAAGAGCACGCCAAAACCAGCCGCCTTGACCGCCGGCCCCAGCGCCCACACCGCGCCGGAGCTGATGCCCAGCGAGATGGCCAGACGCAGGCCCGCCACGCGCGAGCGCATGCGGTCGTCCACATAGCGCACGATGGTGGCGTCGGTGAACGGGATGGCGCCGAAGATGAAGAGCATGGCGCCGACAAGCGCGGCATACAGCGCCCAGCCCTGCGCTTGCGACGCCCACAGCAGCATGGGCGCCTGGCACAACACGATCGTCAGCTGCAAGGGCTTGAGCGGGAAGCGGTCAATCAGCCGGCCCACCACCAGCTGGGCTAACGACGCAAGTGCATAGACCAGACCAAGCAGCAGACCCAGCGTCGACGGGTCTTCGACCACGCCCCGAAAGCGCTCGGTCAGCAACTGGCCATTGCCGTTGGTGGTGAGGTTGAAGATGAGCCCGCCCGTGGCCGAGGCTAGCGTCATCACCGCCAATGCGCGCAACACTTCGGCGCGCGACAGCGCCAGCCCGGGCTTGCGTGCGCGCTGCGACGGTGGCTCGGTCTCATGCGGCGCGACGCGCACAAACCAGATGCCAAAACCAATGCTGGCCAGGCCCGGCACGACAAACGCCGCGCGCCAACCCAGGTGCTCGACGAGGTAGCCCGTGAGGATGGCCGCCGCCGCAATGCCGAGGTTGCCCGCCAGGCCGTTGACGCCGATCGTGGCCCCCGGGCTGGCGGCGTTTTGCACCAGCATCGGGATGCCCACGGGGTGGTAGATCGACGCGAACGCGCCCACCAGCGTGAGTGCGGCGGCGAGCTGCCAGGCGTTGTGCGTCAGCGCCACCACGCAGGCCGAGATGCCGATGCCGAAGAAGAACACCGCCATCATTTGCCGGCGCCCCCACAAGTCGCCCAGGCGCCCGGCGGGCAGCGAGCCCAGGCCGAAGAGCAGGAAGGCGCCAGCACCAAAGGGCATCAAATCTTCCCAGCGCGTGAAGCCGAACTCGTGCGCGATGCTGGCCACGGCGGTGGCGAAGACAAGCAAGAAGAGATGGTCGATCGCGTGGGCGATGTTGAGCAAGAGGGTGACGGTGCGGCGCATGGTCTTAGTGTGCGTCAAAGTTTGTGTGCAACATTGCCGCGCCAGTGGCGCGCGGGCATCATGAGCTGCTCGAATCACACCCTAGAGGCCACCCCATGAAACTCATCCACCTCGTCTTGATGGCTGCCTTCACCGCGACGGCAAGTACCGCGATGCTGGCCGCCGAGCCCAGCAAGGTCACGGCGGCGCCGACGAGCAAACAACTCGCTGCGCTGTGCGCCGAATGCCGCCTCGTAAGCGCCGTCACCACAGAGAAGCGCAAAGGCAAGGCCAGCGGCGTGGGCATCGCCGGCGGCGCGGTGGCCGGTGGTGTCATCGGCAGCAAGGTGGGCGACAGCACCTTGGCCACGGTGGGCGGCGCGGTGGTGGGCGGGGTGCTGGGCAACGAGGCTGAGAAGCGCATCAAGCGCCACACCGTGTGGGTCGTCACCAGCAGCGCGCGCGACGGCAGCACGGCCAAACACGAGTTCGATCAGGACCCGCAGCTCAAGGCAGGTGACGTCGTGGTGCCAGACGGCAAGGGCTTGAAGAGGCGCTAACGCCCAACGTGTGGGCGTTCGCTCAGCCCTCGGGTTCGAAAAACGGCTTGCCGTCTGAGAGCTTGTAGATCGAGAGCTCGTCGCCCAGTTTGACCATGCGTTTGTCAAGCGCGGGGAAGTCGGCGATCTCTTCACGGCGGTTCTCGCCACCCATCAAATACACCAGCTCGTCGCCATAGGGGTTGGCCAGGTTGTGCGCCACCGAAGGCGTGGGGAAGGCCACAAAGTCACCCGCTTCAAGCTCGTAGTGCTGGCCGTCGATGTGCACCCGCGCGCGGCCCGACAGCACGTAGATCCACTCTTCTTCCATGTGGTGCAGGTGATAGGCAAACGACTCTTTGCCCGGCGCCAGCCGCGCCACGCTCACGCCCGTGCGTTTGAGTCCCGCATGGCGGCCCATCCACGTGCCGGTGATTTCGGACAAGGGGTTCCAGGGGTGACTGAAGGTCGTCTCGCGCGCGCGGATGTCGGCCTTGCGCAGGAGGTGAGGGTAGCTGGGTTGGGTGCTCATGCGGCCATGCTACACGCCGCATTGCGATACTTCGCGCCGCCCATGCAAGCCATCCTCGCTGTCACCGTCCCCTTCTTCGCACTGGTGCTCTGCGGCTACCTCGCGGGCCGCCAACACGTGCTGCCCGAGAGCGCGATCCCGGGGCTGAACGCCTTTGTCTTGTACTTCGCGCTGCCGTGCATGCTCTTTCGTTTCGGCGCAGGTGTGCCGGTGCTGGAGCTCTTGAACCCGGCGCTGCTTCTGCTGTGGCTGGGCTGCGCGATGCTCATCGTTTTCTTCACCATCGCCTTCAGCTTGAACAAGCGCGTGCACTTGAAAGACGCGTCCTTCGGTGCGCTCGTGGCCGCCTTCCCCAATACTGGTTTCATGGGTGTGCCGCTCCTGGTAGCGCTGCTTGGGCCGGCGGCCGCCGGGCCGGCAATCTGCACCATTCTGGCGGACATCTTCGTCACCAGTTCACTGTGCATCGCGCTGGCGCAGATGCATGGCGCGTCGGGTGCGCTGGCCGGCTTGAAGCGCGCCCTCAAGGGCACGGTGTCCAACCCTCTGCCCTGGGCCATCGCGCTGGGCGCGCTGTTCTCAGGCATGGGCTGGCAGCTCTCAGGGCCGGTTGACGTGGTAGTGCGTATGTTGGGCGACGCTGCCACGCCGGTGGCGCTGTTCACTATCGGCACCGTGTTGTGGCGTGCGGGCCAGCACAGCCACGGCGTGACACCACGGCGCGACTTTGTTCCCGTGGCCCTGGTCAAGCTCTTGCTGCATCCGCTATTGGTACTGCTGGCGGGTGGCGCTGCGCGCAGCCTGGGTCTGCCGATCAGCGGCTTTGCGCTGATGGTCATCACGCTGGTGGCCGCACTGCCGAGTGCCAGCAACGTGTCGCTACTGGCCGAGCGCTTTGGCGCCGACAACGGCCGCATTGCACGCATCATCATGACCAGCACGGTCGGCGCGTTTATCAGCTTTTCGCTGCTGGCGTTTGCGTTTGGCGTGGTGCCTGGCTAACTTTTGAAGTAAACGGAGCTCGACCGATGATTACCTTGCACTACCACCCCGGCAACGCCAGCATGGCGCCGCACATGCTCTTGCGCGACATCGGCGAGCCCTTTGCGCTGACGCTGGTGGACCGCGCCAACCACGCGCACAAGTCGCCGGCTTACCTGAAGCTCAATCCCAACGGCAGCATTCCGGTGCTGGTGGATGGTGGGCTGGTGCTGTACGAGACGGCCGCCATCTGCATGCATCTGGCCGACACCTTTCCCGCCACCGGCCTGGCGCCGGCGCTGGGCACGGCTGAGCGCGCACACTTCTACAAGTGGATGGTCTGGATGACCAACACGCTGCAAGCGCGCTTGATGCACTACTTCTACCCCGACCGTTTGCTTGCCGGTGCTGACGCAGACACCGCCAACGCCTTGCGCGCCCAAGCCCAGGCGGACATCGGCGCCATGCTCGAGCAGCTGGACGCGCAGGTGGCACGCAGTGGCGGGCCGTGGTTGCTGGGCGAACATTACAGCGCCGCAGACCCCGTGGCCTTCATGCTGTGCCGCTGGACGCGCGGCTTCAGCACCAAGCCGGCGCGTGAGTACGCGCATCTTGGGAGTTATGTGCAACGTGTGCTGTCGCGGCCGGCGGTGCAGGTGGCGCTGAAGGCCGAGGGGCTGGTGGCGCCGTTTGTGTAGCGGGAGGGAGCAAGAGAACTACCAGCTCCCGCTGCTGCGCAACTTCTCTAGCCGCAAGGCCAGCGCTTGCTGCTTCTCGCTGATGCGCTGGCGCAGCGGCTTGGCCACGGCTTCGTCGGCAGTGCCCGCAAGCTGCGCTTGCAGCGCGGCAATCTCACGCATCACCTCCACCTCGGGCGGCACGATGCCGGCGTCTTTCAGCACCTTCATGCCCATGCGCAGTTCGGTGGGCGTTTCGTCGTAGCCGTCACCAAACGACATCGGCTTGCCAAAGCTCGGCGCGCTGCGCAGCTCGCCGCTGGCTTCGCTTTCACCGAGTGACTTGCCGATGTGGTCTTCCAGCAGGCGCAAGCGTTGTTCGCGTTTCTCTAGCGTGGCCATGGTGCGGCTCCTAAGGTTTCGATCCAATAGCGCGTGAGTGGCGTCACGGGCTTGGCCAGGCAGCGCTCGTTGAGCAGCGCGCGGCCGAGCTCGATGCGTTTGCCGTGGGCTGCCGCAGCCATCAGTGTTTGATCGATGAGGTCGCGCTGGGCGTGGCTGCCGCCAAACTGCTGCGCCACCGCGCGCAGTGGGTACAGCGCTTCGGCCGCCGCCACGTGCTCCCCGCGCGAAAAGGCCAGCAGCGCGCGCATCAGCGGCAGGCCGACTTCGCGCGCCATGGCGTGGTTGCTGCGTCGGGCGTCGTCGCTGGCCATGGCGCGTGCCGCGCAGCGCGCGAGCAAAGCCTCGGCGTCGGCCACGCGCGCCGCCATCAGCAGCGCCAGCAGGTGGTGCACGTCGTTGAAGGCATAGAAGCCCGCGCTCGTGTCGTCGTCGGGCCAGGCCCGCGCCAGGTCGGCGGCCAGGGCTGAGACGTCTTCGCCCATCAAGTGCAGCCGCCACAGGATGGCCGCCGCGTCCAGCCGCTCCAGCGTCACTTGCAGCACGGCTCCGCTAAGGTGCTTGTCGATGATGCGCAGCACGCCCGG
>JANMMH010000045.1:0-4339 GCA_031373055.1 Rubrivivax sp.
GGGCTGTGTTGCAGATGGCGCGTGCGCTAAAGATGAAGGTCGTGGCCGAAGGCGTGGAGACCGAACTGCAACGCCAGTTCTTGCTGGACGAGCGATGCGACATGTTCCAGGGTTTCCTCTTCGCGCCGGCGCTCGACAACCAGAGTTTCGAGCGCCGGCTGTTGGCCGTGCCCGACCCGGCGTTGCAGCCGCGCGTGCGGCTCGTGCACGGCTGAGCTTTCTCAGTCACTCACGGCACGGCACGGCACGCGGCGGCGACAATGTCGCCATGCTCTATAAATTCAAATCCGCCGCCAGCGGCGACCTCATCATGCTGGCACCCCATGGCGACGAGCTGATGCGCGTCTTGCAGCGTGAGCCCGCCGCGCGCGGCATCGTCGAGGTCGAGGCCATGGAGCGCGCCATCCAACTCATCAAGGCCGCTGTGGCTGCGGCCGAAGCGCCCCGGGATGACGCCAAGGCGGACGCCGACTCCGGCACGGAGGCCGACGCCGCCGCGCCCGCCAAGGTCGGCCTGCGCCAGCGCCTGTGGCCCATGCTTCAGATGCTTGAGCGCTCGCTGGCCGAGCGCGTGCCCATCGTTTGGGGCGTGTGATGGAGGGGGCGCAAGAGCCCACGCGTCTGGTGCTCATCCGCCACGGCCAAACGGCCTGGAACGTGGCCACGCGCATCCAAGGCCACTCCGACGAGCCGCTCAACGAACATGGCCACTGGCAGGCGGCGCAAACCGCGCAGGTGCGGGCCGACGCCGGCTTTGCGGCCATCTACACCAGCGACCTGGCGCGTGCGCGCGATACCGCGCTGGCTCTCGCGCGGGCGCAACCCGCAGCGCTGGCGCCGGTGGACGTGCCGGGTTTGCGCGAGCGCCACTTCGGCAGCTTCGAGGGCGCCACCTTTCAAGAGATCGACACGCAGTGGCCGCAGGCTGCGCAAAGCTGGCGCCAGCGTGAGCTCGACTTCGCGCCACCGGGCGGCGAGACGCTGGTGCAGTTCAACGCGCGTGTGCTGTCGGCTGTGACGCTACTGGCCTCGCGCCATGCGGGCGAGGCCATCGCCATCGTCAGCCACGGCGGCGTGCTCGATTGCCTGTACCGCGCCGCGGTGGGCGTGGCGCTGAATGCGCCGCGCAGCTGGCTGCTGGGCAATGCCAGCATCAACCGGCTGCTCTACACCGGCCGCGGCTTCACGCTGGTGGGCTGGGCGCAAGACGCGCACCTTGAGCCGCAGCCCGGCGCTCTGGTTTGAAGCTGGCCGACTTGACGCTGGCCGATCGCGCTGGCGCCGAAAGTTGCAAGACGTAAGTCCGCATCCCGCGTGGACTTGAGCGGCAAGGTCGTGACGAAAGTCACGAGTCGACCGCCAAACGTGCCACCCGCAGGGGTCAAGACCCTCATGCGGCGCCAAACCCGGCCGATATCTGGGCACGCGGCCGTAACACACCAAGGTATGCCAGGGCCGCAACCCAACAGGGGATGTGAGCATGGTCGGTTGCGTTTCACCCAGAGCTTTCCACCGCGACCGCGCGGCGCTCGGCTTCACCTTGATCGAGATGACGATCGTCGTGGTGGTGGTCGCAGTCGTCGCCGCGGTCGCCTATCCGTCGTTCCTGTCGCAGATTCGCAAGGCGCGCCGCAGCGACGCCATTGAGTTCGCCTCACGCGTGCAGCAGTTGCAGGAGCGCCATCGCGCCAGCAACCCGGCCTATGCCGCCAACCTGGCCGCGCTGGGCATCGCCAGCGGCAATTCGAGCAACGCGCTGTACACCCTGGTCACGGCGGCCGGTGCGGGTGCTGCTGCGGGCACGGCCTACACCATCACGGCCACGGCGGCCAGTGGCAAGTCGCAGGCCGCCGACACCGGCTGCACGACGATGGCCATCGCCCTGAGCGCGGGTGCCACGAGCTACACGCCGGCAGCGTGTTGGGGCCGCTGATGAGCCGCCAACAAAGACCCACGGCCGCACGCGGCTTCACCATGGTGGAGCTGCTCGCCGTGATCGCCGTGCTCGGCATCGTCAGCGTGCTGGCCGCACCGTCCTTCTCCGGCAGCTTTGCGCGCAACCACTTGCGTGGTGCCGCAGGCGAGGCCTACGCCGACATGCAGTTCGCGCGTGCCGAGGCGGTGCAGAGCAATGGCGCCGTGAACGTGGCCTTCAGCGCCAGCGGCTACCAGGTCACGCGCGGCGCGCAGGCAGTCAAGAGCGTGAGCTTCGGCGGTGGCGTCGTCGTTTCCGGCGGCAGCACCATGACGGTGAGCTTCAACCCCGTACGCGCCACCGCCACGGTGGCCAACGGGCCGCTGGTGTTGAGCCACGCCGCGAGCAGCGCCACGCTGCGCCTGACGGTCAATGCGCTGGGCCGGCCCGAAGTCTGCACCAGCGCCGGTAGCGTCGCGGGGTACACGGCATGTTGAACACATGGAAGGCCACGCGGTCAGCGCAGCAGCGCGGCCTGGGCCTGGTCGAGATGATGGTCGGCCTGGCGCTGGGCCTGTTCATCGTAGGCGGCGCGCTGGCGATGTTCTCGACCTTCACCACCGACAACCGCCAGCTGCTGCAAGAAGCACGCATCGTGCAAGACCTGCGCGCCACGGCCGACCTCATCACCCGCGACCTGCGCCGCGCCGGCTACTGGGGTGACGCCAGCAGCGGTGTGTGGGCCAGCGGCGGCAGCAGCACGCCGCCCAAGAGCAACTATGGCTTCATGGCCGCAGCGCCGTGCGCCGGCGCGACGTTGAACCAAAAGACCACCGCCGCCGCCTCGAGCTCGCTGTGCTTCAGCATTGCCCAAGACGCCAACAACGCGGTGGGCAGCGATGAGCGCTTTGGCTTCGAGCTCGACAGCGGCGTCATCTACTCGGTGGTGGGCGGCGCGGCGCGCCTGGCGCTGTCGGACCCCAAGTCCATCACCATCACCGACCTCGTGATCACGCCCAGCAGCCAGGTGCTGCCGGTGTCGGATTTTTGTGCCAAGACCTGCACCGTCAACTGCCCCGAGGTGGTGGTGCGTGAGTACGAGGTGCTGATCAAAGGCCACCTGCCTGGCGACACTGCGGCCAGCCGCTTTCAACGCAGCAACGTACGACTTCGCAACGACTACGTGGGGGGCACATGTCCAGCCTGAACACCCGACAACTTCTGCCGCGTGGCCGCGTCTTGGCGCGGCGTGGCCGCATGTCGATGCAGCGCGGCCTGGCCTCCTTGATCGTGGTCATCATCATCTTCGTGGCCATGGGTATGGCCATGGTCTACGCCAACCGCAACCTGATGATGGAGAGCCGCATCTCGGGCAACCAGTACCGCGCCACGCTGGCCATGGAAGCGGCCGAGGCCGGCCTCGAATGGGCCACGGCCATGCTCAACAAGCCCGAGAAGATCACCACCAGCTGCACCACCAGTGCGGTGGCGGGCGACCTGCGCTTCAAGCAGAAATACATTGCTGTCAACACCAGCAACGGCGTGATGACACCGGGGGCGGGCGTCGTTCACGCCGCCTGTGTGGCGAACCAGAACGCCTCGGGTTGGACGTGCAGCTGCCCCGCTGCCGGCACCGCGCCAAATCCTGGCGCGGCCGCGCCGACGAGTGGCTACCAGCCGTCATTTGCCGTGCAGTTCGTGGCCAACACGGTGGCCGGCACGGTGCAGCTCATCTCCTACGGCTGCACGGTGCCCATCACCAACGCCACCTGCACGGGCGACGGCGCAGCCACCGCGCGTGTGGCGCTGGGCGGCGTCTCGGGCCTGGCGACACCGCCAGCCGCGCCGCTGACGGCGCGCGGGCGCGTGAGCATCGGCAACGCTGCGCTGGGCGTGATCAACGGCGACCCCTCGTCCAACGGCATCACCATCAACGCTGGCATGGACATCGACGCGGCCAACGTGCGCGTGACCACCGTGCCTGGCACGCCGCCACAGTCCACCCTGGTGGGCAACGACGCGAGCTTGCGCAACACCACCGAAGACCAGATGTTCGCCACCTTCTTCGGCATGTCCAAAGCGAGCTACAAGACACTGCCCTCGGTCAAGCAGATCACCTGCCCGTGCACCGAAACGACGATCACCAACGCTTACGCCGAAGGTGTGCGCCAGTTCTGGCTGGAAGGCAACCTGTCGATGAACGCCAACATCACCATCGGCTCGGATACCGACCCGGTGCTGGTGGTCGCCACCGGCAACGTCGAGATGCGCGGCAACCTGCGCATCTTCGGCGTGTTCTACAGCGCTGCGATCACCTGGGACAACACCGGCGGCGGCGGCGCGCTGCTGCAAGGTGCGGCCATCTCCGAGGGCAACTACACCGGCAACGGCACGCCCGACTACTACTACGACCCGCGTGTCTTG